>NZ_JBHJRC010000004.1:0-87760 GCF_042261735.1 Kitasatospora sp. NPDC056327
CTGGCCGAGGAGCAGGGGCGTACGGTCCGGTTCGGTATCCGGCTGCACACCATTTCGCGGGACTCCTCGCGCGAGGCGTGGGCGACGGCCGACCGGCTGCTGGACGACCTGGACGAGCTGGACTGGCCCGGTTCGGCGAGACCGGCGTGCGGTCCCAGACCGCGAAGACCACCCGGTCGAAGGCCGCGCCGTACCGGCCGAGCGCGTACGCGAACGCCTCCGCGACCTCGGCCGGATCGTTGCCGAACACCCCGCACCCCCACGCCCCGAGCACCAGCGAGCGCACCTCGTGCCGGGCCGCCGCCGCGAGCACCCGCTCGGCCCGCTCGGCGAGCACCCCCCGGACGTCCACGGTCCCGGAAGCGCCGCCGGGGGTTCCGGCGGGAGCACCGGCCGGGCCGTCCTCCCCGGCCCGCAGGGCCAGCCGGCCCGCGTTGGGCGCGGGCGAGGTCAGGAAGGTGACGTCGAACGGGCGCGCCAGCAGCTCGCCGTCCTCGCCCCGGACGACCGGCACGCCCGGCGAGACGATCACCCGGTGGCTGTACCGGAGGTCGGCCGAGGCCCGGTGCGCCTCGTAGTAGTCCGGCGCCTCCAGCAGGCAGGTGTAGAGCAGGGCGCTGCGGCAGAGGTCCTCCTCCTGGGCGCGGGAGCCGCGCAGGTAGCCGCCGCCGGGGTTGCGGGCGGAGGCGAAGTTGAGCACGCCGACCGTCCCCGCGCCGGCCGCGGCCAGCCGTGCGGCCGCCCCGATGCTGCCCTCGGCCGTGACCTCGACCGTGCCGGTGACCGGCCCCGGGCCGCCCGCCGCGACCAGCGCGTCCAGCCCGGCCGGGTCGTAGGACACCGTGCCGGCCCGCGCCGCCGCCAACCGGTCGGCCAGGGCGACGGGTTCGCCCCCGGCCGCCTGATAGCTCCCCCGCTCGGCGATGCCCTCGTTCTCCGCCGCCACTGCACGCAGTCTGCTGCTCATGCGCCCGACCGTAGGGGACACCGGCCCCACCGCGCCACTGGTTATTCTCATCTGCAGAACAACGTGCGGCCCGGATACGGCGACGGGCCCGCCCCACCGAGGTGGAGCGGGCCCGTGCGGGTGCGCCGGGTGCTACCCGGCGTCCGTGTCAGTTCTTCCAGCGCGGCTTGCGGTCGTCGCGGTTGAAGCCGGAGTTGAAGCCGCCGGAGCGGCCGCCGCGGTCGTCACGGTCACGGTTGAAGCCACCGCCGGACTGCGGGCGGCCACCGGAGCGGTGGTCGTCGCGGCGGGCGAACGGACGGTTGTTGCTGCCGCCGCGCTCGTCGCGGTCACGGCCGAAGGAGCGGTCGCGGTCGCCGAAGGAACGGGCCGGACGGTCGCCGAAGGAGCGGCCGCCACGGTCGTCGCGGTCACGGTTGAAACCGCCGCGCTCGCCGCGGTCACGGTCACCGAAGGAACGGCCACCGCGGTCGTCACGGTTGAAACCGCCGCGCTCGCCACGGTCACGGTTGAAGCCACCGCGCTCGCCGCGGTCACGGTCGCCGAAGGAACGGCCGCCGCGGTCGTCGCGGTTGAAGCCACCGCGCTCGCCGCGGTCACGGTCGCCGAAGGAACGGCCACCGCGGTCGTCGCGGTCACGGTTGAAACCGCCGCGCTCGCCGCGGTCACGGTCGCCGAAGGAACGGCCGCCGCGGTCGTCGCGGTTGAAGCCGCCGCGCTCGCCGCGGTCACGGTCGCCGAAGGAACGGCCACCACGGTCACCGCGGTCGCGGTCGCCGGAGGAGCGGCCGCCGCGGTCGTCACGGTCACGGTTGAACGACGGACGCTCGTTGCGCGCCTCGCGGTACGACGGCGTGCGCTCCTCGGTCACCGCGGCGGGCGCGGCCGACTCGGCGGCCGGCGCGGCGGTCTCGTCGGAAGCGGCGGCCTCGGCGGCCGGGGCCTCCTCCTCGATGCCCAGCTCGGCCCGCTCGCGCGCGGCCCGCGCGGCCAGCCGGTCGGCCTCCTCGCGCAGCTCGGTGGCACGGCGCTGGGCGCGCTCCAGCTGGCGGGTCATGTCGGCGATCTCGCGCTCGGCGGCACCGGCGATGTTGGCCGCGCTCTCCGCCTGGACCTCGACGAGCGAGCGGGCGCCGGTGATCCGGGCCACCTCGGCGTCGAAGGCGTGGTCGAGGATGTGACGGCTGGCGTCGACGCCCGCGTCCTCCATCAGGCGGAAGACGCCGCGGCGCTGGTGCGGCAGCACCAGGGTGACGACGATGCCGGAGCGGCCGGCGCGGGCGGTGCGGCCGGAGCGGTGCAGGTAGTCCTTGTGGTCGCCGGCCGGGTCGACGTTGAGCACCAGGTCGATGCCGTCGACGTGGATGCCGCGGGCGGCGACGTCGGTGGCGACGACGACGTTGACGTAGCCGTCCTTGAAGTCGCCGAGCACCCGGGTACGGGCGCCCTGGGTCATGCCGCCGTGCAGCGCGTCGGCCTTCACGCCGGCCTCGACGAGCTGCTCGGCGACGCGGTCGGCACCCATCTGGGTGCGGACGAAGATGATCGTGCGGCCCTTGCGGGCGGCGATCGCGTTGGTGATCGGCGCCTTGTCCTTGGGCTTCACCACGAGGATGTGGTGGGTCATGGTGGTCACGGCGCCGGCCGACGGGTCGACCTCGTGGGTGACCGGGCTGTTCAGGTAGCGCTTGACCAGGGTGTCGATCTCGTTCTCCAGGGTGGCGGAGAACAGCAGGCGCTGGCCGCCGGCCGGCACCTGGTCGAGGATCTCGGTGACCTCGGGCAGGAAGCCCATGTCGGCCATCTGGTCGGCCTCGTCGAGGACGGCGACCTGGACGTCGTCGAGCTTGGCGGAGCCGCGGTTGATCAGGTCACGCAGTCGGCCGGGGGTGGCGACCAGGACGTCGACGCCGCGCTCCAGCGCGTAGATCTGGTTCGACATCGAGGTGCCGCCGCAGACGACCTTGAGGCGCAGGCCGAGCACCGAGCCGAAGGGCTCCAGGGCGTCGGCGACCTGCATGGCCAGCTCGCGGGTCGGGACGAGGATCAGGCCGCGCGGGTGCTTGGCGCGGGTGCGCTCGCCGCCGGCGAGGCGGGTCAGCAGCGGCAGGCCGAAGCTGAGGGTCTTGCCGGAGCCGGTGCGGCCGCGGCCCAGCACGTCCTTGCCGGCCAGGGCGTCCGGGATGGTCGCGGCCTGGATCGGGAACGGGGTCGTGACGCCGCGCTTGGCGAGGGCGCGGACGATGTCGTCCGGCAGGCCCAGGTCGCCGAAGGTGATGGTCGGCTCGGCGTCGGCGGCCTCGTCGGCCGCGTCGGTGGACTCCTCGGCGGCGTCGGCCGCCCCGGTGTCCGTGTCGTTGTCGGTGTCCTCGACCGCGTCGACGGCGGCGATCAGCTCGGCGTCGGCGTCGGTGGTGACGGGGGCAGTGGCATCGGCGGCGGCCTCGCTCGCGGGCATGGCGAAGCGGGCGTCGTCAACGAGAGACATGCAAAACCTTCCGGAAGTGGCACGCGCCAAAGTCCGGGGTTCTGTTTCACAACCGCCTCTATGCGGTCAGCCACGGATCGCCGGAACGCGCCAAGGGCGCCAGATGGGAGTAGGGCGCCAGTCAAATGGATCAAACGAACGATCTACCACCATAGACGAGCCTGTGGATCGGAGGCAAATGCGCTGGCCAGGCTGCGGAAGCGGGGCCGCGATGCGCCGACCGGCGGCCTCCCCCGGCGGTCAATGGCCACCGGAACCGGAGCTGGGCACCGCGGTGGAGGTCGGCGCGGCGGTCGGTTCCGGGGCCGTGGTGGCGGTCGGGGCGGGGCTGGTGTGGCCCGGCTCCGGGGAGGACGGGCGCCCGGTCGGGCTGGCCGCCGGGGTGGACGCCGGGGCCCCGCCCGCGCCGCCCCCGCCGCCCGTGGTGGCCGCTCCGCCGCCCGGGAGGTGGCCGCCCGTGCCGCCGGAGGTGCCGGCGCTGCCCGTGGTGCCCCCGGCCGCCCCGCCCGCGGCGGTGCCGGTCCCGCCCGGCCGGGGCGCGGGGCTGGCGTTCGCGCCCCCGGCGGTGCCGGTCGCGCCGGGCGCGGCCTCACCGGAGTCCGCCGCCGGCACCGGGTCCACGCCGACGGCCACGCCGTTCGCGCCGCCCGCACCGCTCCCGTTGCCCCCTGCGCCCGCCCCGTTCGCGCCGCCGCCCGTCTCACCGGGGGCCGCGTTCATCCCGCCCGTCGGCGCGCTCTGGGCCTGCACGCCCCCCGCACGCTCCGAACGCCCGGACGCGCCGCCCTGGTGGCCGCCCCCGCTCGGCGGGGCCGACGGCGTCGCCCCCGGCCGGGTCGGTGTCCCGGCCTGGCCGACCGGCACCGTGCCGTGCTTCTCGTCCGGCCCCGGGCCGACCGACATGCACCCGGTCAGCCCCAGCCCGGCCGCCGCCAGGACCGCCGCCGCCCGCACCACGCCCGTCCGCACCGCACCCGCCCGCGCCACGGCGCTCCGGACCGTCCCGGCCCGGGCCTCCGCGCCCCGGGCCCCCGTGCCGGGGCCCTCCGTGCCGGGGGTCTCCGCGCCCCGGACCACCGCCGTCACCCGCACCGCACGCGTCGCACGCATCGCCGCCACCGAGCCCTCTCCTGCACCCGCCCCACCCGGGCCGCCCACCCACCGCGCACGGCCACCCTTGCGGGTGACCAACGCACGCCCCCGGCGCACGGACACGGCCGGAAGCACCAGTTGCACTCGAACGGGCACCGGCCGCGGGAGCACCGGCCCCCGGGCACCGACCGCACGGCACCGGGCCGCACCGGGCCGCACCGGGTCGTACGGACCGCACGAGCGGCCCGTGCCGCCGGGTCAGCCCCAGAGCGCCGAGGCCAGCCCCGCCCCCGCGTACACCGCCACCAGACCCGCCCCGACGCTGCCCGCGACGTTCGCCAGGGCGTACCGCCCGGCCCCGCTCTCCGCCAGCCGCAGCGTCTCGTACGAGAAGGTCGAGTAGGTGGTCAGCGCGCCGCACAGCCCGGTCCCGAGCAGCAGCTGGACCTGCGAGGACGCCGCACCGGCCGCCACCGCCCCGGTCACCAGTCCGAGGACCAGGCAGCCGGCCGCGTTCACCGTGAAGGTCCCCCACGGGAACACCGAGTCGTGCCGGGACTGCACCGCCCGGTCGGTCAGGTACCGCAACGGCGCGCCCACCACCGCGCCGGCCACCACCAGCAGCCAGTTCACGCCGCACCGCCCGCGTCCCCGCCCGCCGGGCGCCCGGCCCGGCCCCGTCCCCCGGCCCGGCCCGAGTACCGGACCACCTCGCACCGCTCCAGGGTCACCAGCCCCTCCACCGCCAGCTCCTCCAGCTCGGGCAGGAACGCCCGCACCCGCTCCTCGGTGTCCACGACCACCACCGCGACCGGCAGGTCCCCGCTCAGCGACAGCAGCCGCGCGGTGTGCACCAGCGACGACGCCCCGAACCCCTCGACCCCCCGGAACACGCTCGCCCCGGCCAGCCCGGCCGTCCGCGCCCGGTGCACGATCTCGCTGTACAGCGGCCGGTGGTGGCAGCGGTCGTTCTCGCCGACCAGCACGGTCAGCCGCAGCGCCGGGCCGCCCAGCCTGCGCTCCTCCGGGGCGTTCACGACGCCCTCCCGGCCGCGCCCGGCAGCAGCCGGCGCGTCACCGCGGCCGCCGCCCAGACGGCGGCCATCGCCGCCGCGAGGGTCAGCCCCAGGTAGGCCGCGGCCGGCCCCGGGCGGCCCTCCTCCAGCAGCCGCCGGCCGTCCACCGCGTACGTCGAGAAGGTCGTGAACCCGCCCAGCACGCCCGTCCCGAAGAACGGCCGCAGCAGCGGGTGGGCCGGCCGGCCCTCGGTGATCACCACCAGGAACACCCCGATCACGGCGCACCCCACCACGTTCACCAGCAGCGTCGTCCAGGGGAACGCCGACGGCCCGGTCGTCCAGAGCAGCCCCGCGCCGTACCGGGCCGTGGCCCCCAGCGCCCCGCCGGCGGCCACCACCGCCACCGCGGGCCCCTGCCCGCGCAGCACCGGCGGCCGTCGCCGCGCCGCCGGACCCCCGGGCGCGCCACCGGCCGCACCGCCCGCCGCACCGCCCGCATCCGCCGGGGCGGCCGTCGCACCGTCCGTCACCAAGTCCTCCGAGCTCGCCACAGCCCCATGAAACACCTGCCCCGGCCGCCTGGCACACCGTCATCCCAGACCCGACAATGATCCGGTGGAGATGACCCGGGAAGAGTTCGAAGTACTGGTCGCCGACGCGCTCGACCGGATCCCCCCGCAGCTCGCCGCGATGATGGACAACGTCGCCGTCTTCGTCGAGGACGAGCCCGACCCCGCCGACCCCGAGCTGCTCGGCCTCTACGAGGGCACCCCCCTCACCGAACGCGGCGAGTGGTACGCGGGCGTCCTGCCGGACCGGATCATCGTCTACCGCGGCCCCACCCTGCGCCTGTGCGAGAACCACGAGCAGGCCGTCGAGGAGGTCCGCACCACGGTCATCCACGAGGTCGCCCACCACTTCGGCTTCGACGACCACGAGCTCGACGAGCTCGGCTGGTCCTGACCCCCGCCGGCCCCGTCCGCCCACCCGGCCGAAACCCGTTTTGGCGATCGGCCCCGCATCCCATATGCTTCTCGACGTCCCCGAGCGCTGGAAACAGCAAAGGACAGGCCGCAAGCCCTCATCGTCTAGTGGCCCAGGACGCCGCCCTTTCAAGGCGGTAGCACGGGTTCGAATCCCGTTGGGGGCACGCAGTACCGTAGTAAAGTGCAGTGCGCAAGACCTCGGTGGCTAGCCACTACCAGGTCCCGTGGAGCAGTTGGTTAGCTCGCCACCCTGTCAAGGTGGAGGTCGCGGGTTCAAGTCCCGTCGGGATCGCTCGTCTCGCAGGAGACGGTGCAGTACGGCCAGGTAGCTCAGTTGGTACGAGCGTCCGCCTGAAAAGCGGAAGGTCGCCGGTTCGACCCCGGCCCTGGCCACCATCGGGAAGGCCCCGGAGGGATCACTCTCCGGGGCCTTCCGCATGCCCGCCACCCCCACCCGTGCGCCGTGTGGGGGTGTCCGTCGGACGGTGGTCAGCTGTCCAGCCAGTTCCGTTCGGTGGCGAGCAGGGCGCCGTCGGCCGCGTAGAGCCGGAGGTCGGCGGGGATGCCGCGCTTGGCGACGGCGATCCAGCGGGCCTCGGAGTCGCCCAGGGGCAGGATGGCGGGTTCGGCGGTGACGCCGTCGGCCCAGGTCAGCTCGGCGCGGGCGACGCCCGGGCGCACCAGGCCGGCCTGGGCCCGGGGAACGTGGAACAGCGGGTCGGCCTCGCCGTTCTTGGACTGCGCGCCGAGCCAGACCCTGGAGAAGTCGAGGCCGTCGGCCGGGACGCGGCGGGGGCTGCCCGGCGGCTCGACCAGGGCCTCCGCGGGGGTCGCCAGTCGTGTGCCGTCGAGGACGTAGTAGAAGACCACGTGGTCCGCGTCCGGTTCGCCGTACTGGTTGACGTAGTCCTCGGTCGGCGCGGGCCAGGGGTAGCCGGCCGCGGCGTTCTCCGCCCAGATCGCCCGGGCCTGCTCGTGGATCCGCTCCTTGCCCGGGGCGGGCCACAGGGCCGCCCAGACGCTCCAGGGCCTGCCGTCCTTCACGCCCGCGAGCACCTGGATCCGGGTCGGGGCGAGCGGGTCACGCGGTCCGGCGGGGGCCGGGGTGACCGCCCCGCCGGCGGCCGGCACCAGGCTGGTCGCCCCGTCCGCCGTCGAGACCGCGACGGCCGCCATGTCGGCCGCCCCGCCACCCCCGCCGCCGCCCCACCGGCCACCGCCGTTGTCCACCACCGCGACGCCGCCCGCCGCGACCACCAGGCCCAGCGCCAGCGCCCCCACCAGGGACGTCCGCCGCCGGACCACCCTCCGGCGCCCGCCGGCCAGCACGGCCCCGTACGGCGCCGGGCCGGTCTCCACCGTCTCCGCCAGCCCCGCCAGCGCCCGGACCACCTCCCCGCCGCCCTCGACCGCCGTGTCCGCACTCGTACCGTCGCGGTTCATGCCGCACCTCCGATGCTCGTCCTGGTGATGAGTGAGGAGAGCTCGCGCAGCTTGGCGATGCCCTTCGACGCCTGGCTCTTGACCGTCCCCACCGAACAGCCCATGGCGGCGGCGGCCTGGGACTCGCTCAGGTCCTCCCAGTACCGCAGCACCACCGCCTGCCGCTGCCCGGGCGGCAGCGTGCCGAGTGCCTGGAGCAGCGCGGCCCGGTCGTCCAGCCGCTCGAAGCCGTCCGGTCCGGTCCGCTCGGGCACGGTGGTGACCAGGTGCTCCGGCACCTTGCGGCGGAAGCGCCGGGCGTGTTCGTTGATCACGATCCGGCGCACGTAGGCGTACGGCTCGTCGGCCCGGGTGACCCTCCCCCAGGCCGCGTACGTCCGTTCCAGCGCGGTCTGGACCACGTCCTCCGCAAGGTAGCGGTCCCCGGTCAGCAGGAACGCCGTGCGCATCAGACGTGGCCAGGCACCGGTCACGAACGCGTTGAACTCGGCGTCCCGCTCGGCCTTCTTGGCTCCCATGAGTACCTCCTCGCCCTATCGGAGTCCGGTCCGGCCCCGAACCGTTGCCGGGGTGGTCCGGAAGGACCGTCCGAACGGGCAGAACGGGAGGTCGGACCGTCACGGCACACGAAGGAAGGAGGGAAGGAGGACGGAGGGGAGGAGGACGGAGGGGGCACGGGCGGAGAGGGGGGAACGGGCCGGGACGATGGTGCGGTTCAGCCGGACGGCCATGGGTCGGTTCCCTCCTGTGACGGCGGTGGTGGCGCCGAGAGCAGGACCTCAAGTCCGCTTCAGCTCAAGCGTGCCCCTTTGGTTCAGACCTTTCCATCATCGGATCGTCACAACTACGATTGTGACCCGTGAGCATGATCGACCGTCATCTCCGCATCTGTGTCATCGGCGCAGGTCCGCGTGGCCTCTCGGTGCTGGAGAGGCTCTGCGCCAACGAACGAAGCAGGCCCACCGGGGCCGCCGTCACCGTGCACCTGGTGGACCCGGCCGCGCCCGGCGCGGGCCTGGTCTGGCGCACCGACCAGTCGCCGCACCTGCTGATGAACACGGTGGCCTCGCAGATCACCGTGTACACCGACGACAGCGTGCGGATCGAGGGCCCGGTGGAACCCGGCCCGAGCCTGTACGAATGGGCCAAGTCGCTCTCCCCGACAGGCAGTCCGTCCCGCCCGCCGGAGGGCTGCGACGAACGGACGCTGGCCGAGGCCGCCGCCCTCGGCCCGAACACCTACCCGACCAGGGCGTTCTACGGCCACTACCTGCACCACGCCTTCCGGGCCGTGGTCGCCGCAGCGCCGCCCACCGTCACGGTCCGGGTGCACCGCTCCCGCGCCGTCCTGGTGGCCGACGCGCACGGCGACCCCGGCGGCCCGCAGGGCGTCCGGCTGGAGGACGGCACCCGGCTGAACGGGCTGGACGCCGTCGTTCTCGCCCAGGGCCACGTCCCCGCCCGGCTCACCCCGCGCGAGGCGCGCACCGCCGGCCTGGCCCGGCTCCACCACCTCGACTACGTCACCCCCGCCAACCCGGCCGACGTCCACGTGACCGCCGGCCCCGGCCAGGCCGTGCTGCTGCGCGGCCTGGGCCTCAACTTCTTCGACCACATGGCACTGTTCACGCTCGGCCGCGGCGGCCTCTTCGAGCGGGTGGACGGCGCCCTGGTCTACCACCCGTCGGGCCGCGAGCCCCGGCTGTACGCCACCTCCCGGCGCGGCGTGCCGTACCACGCGCGCGGCGAGAACGAGAAGGGCGCGTACGGCCGCCACCTGCCCCGGCTGCTGACCCCCGAGGTGGTCGCGGACCTGCGCGAACGCGCCCGCCGGGGGGAGCCGGTGCGGTTCGCCGCCGACCTCTGGCCGCTGGTCTCCCGCGAGGTGGAGGCCGTGTACTACGGCACGCTGCTCACCGCCGGGAGACGCGGCCCCGAGCGGGAGGCGTTCACCGACCGCTTCCTGACCGCCGCGGACCCGGCCGGCGTGCTCGACGCGTACGGGATCCCGGAGGCCGACCGCTGGTGCTGGGACCGGCTCTCCCGCCCGTACGCCGGACGCGGGTTCACCGACCGGGCGGACTTCCGCGACTGGCTGCTCGGCCACCTGCGCCGGGACGTCGCCGAGGCCCGGGCCGGCAACGTCGGCGGGCCGCTGAAGGCCGCCCTGGACGTGCTGCGCGACCTCCGCAACGAGATCCGGCTGGCGGTCGACCACGGCGGCATCGACGGCTCCTCCTACCGGGACGACCTCGACGGCTGGTACACCCCGCTGAACGCCTTCCTCTCCATCGGCCCGCCGGCCGAGCGGATCGAGCAGCTGATCGCGCTGATCGAGGCCGGGGTGCTGGAACTCCTCGGCCCCGGCACCGAGATCCGGATCGACCCGGTCGACCCGGCGTTCACCGCCGCCTCCGCCGCCGTCCCGGGCCCGCCGGTCCGGGCCCGGGTGCTGATCGAGGCCCGGCTGCCCGAGCCCGACCTGCGCCGCACCGAGGACCCACTGCTGCGTCACCTGCTGGACACCGGGCAGTGCCTCCCCTACCGGATCCCCTCCCGGACCGCGTCCCGGATCCCCGCCGGGACACCCTCCGGACCCGCCGCGCCCTCCGGCACGTCCGGCCCGTCCGGCGAACCGGACGACGGCTACCAGACCGGCGGCCTCGCCGTCACCGAGCGGCCCTACCGGCTGCTGGACGCGCGCGGCCGGGCGCACCCGCGCCGCTTCGCGTACGGCGTGCCGACCGAGTCGGTGCACTGGGTGACCGCCGCGGGCATCCGCCCCGGCGTCGACTCGGTGACCCTGGGCGACTCCGACGCCATCGCCCGCGCGGTGCTGGCGCTCCCGTCGGCGGGCGACCGGCCCGCCGTGCCCCGTCCGCGCCGCGCCGACGGCCCCGCGCCCGGTGGTCCGAACAGCCGGAACGGCCGGAACGGGCCGAACGCGAACACCGCGGACACCGGGACCACCGGGGACGGCGGGCGCACCGGGAGCACCACGACCGACGGGACCGAACCGAGAGGCCTCCTCGTATGACCGACCAGCACCCCGCCCCCGCCGGTGCGGACACCGACTCCGGACTGCTCTCGCCCGTCCGGGCCGGCACCCCGGTCGAGGCGGCCGTGGCCGACCGCGCCTGGCTGCAGGCCATGCTGGACGCCGAGGCCGCGCTGGCCCGCGCCCAGGCCGGGCTCGGCACGGTGCCGCCCGCCGCGGCCGCCGTGATCACCGCGGCCGCCCGCGCCGAGCACTTCGACGCCCGCGAACTGGCCCTCGCCTCCCGGGAGACCGCCAACCCGGTGGTCGGCCTGGTCCAGGCGCTCACCCGGGTGGTCGCCGCCGAGGACCCGGCCGCCGCCGAGTACGTGCACCGCGGCTCGACCAGCCAGGACGTCCTCGACACCGGCGCGATGCTGGTCGCCGCCCGCGCACTGACGCTGATCCGCGCCGACCTCGGCCGCACCGCCGACGCGCTCGGCGCGCTCGCCGCCGAGCACCGGGACACCCTGCTGGCCGGCCGCACCCTGGCCCTCCAGGCGGTGCCCACCACCTTCGGCCTCAAGGCGGCCGGCTGGCGGCAGCTGGTGCTGGACGCCGACCGCCGGCTCGCCGCCGTGCTCGCGGACGGACTGCCGGTCGCCCTCGGCGGCGCCGCCGGCACCCTGGCCGGCTACCTGGAGTACGCCCGGCTGGACGGCCCGGACCCGGACGTCGAGGCCGGCGCCTACCTGGACCGGCTCGCCGACGCCTTCGCGGCCGAGACCGGCCTGGCCCGCCCGGTGCTGCCCTGGCACGCGCTGCGCACCCCGATGGCCGACCTGGCCGCCGCGCTGTCCTTCACCGCCGGCGCGCTCGGCAAGATCGCGGTGGACGTGCTGTCGCTGACCCGCACCGAGGTCGGCGAGGTGGTCGAACCGGCCGCGGCCGGGCGCGGGGCGTCCTCCGCCATGCCGCACAAGCGCAACCCGGTGCTGGCCACCCTGCTGCGCAGCGCCGCGCTCCAGGTGCCGGTGCTGGCCGCCGGGCTGACCCAGTGCCTGGTCACCGAGGACGAGCGCTCCGGCGGTGCCTGGCACGCCGAGTGGCTGCTGCTGCGCGAGTGCCTGCGGCTCTCCGGCGGCGCCGCGCACACCTCCGTGGAGCTGGCCGGGGGCCTGCTGGTGCGGCCGGAGCGGATGCGGGCCAACCTGGAGCTCACCGGCGGGCAGCTGGTCTCCGAACGGATCGCCGCCCGGCTGGCGCCCGCGCTCGGCAAGGCGGCGGCCAAGCAGCTGCTGACCGACGCCTCGCTGCTCGCCGACCGGACGGGCCGGCCGCTGGCCGAGGTGCTGGGCGAGCAGCCGGGACTGGCCGGCCGCTTCACCCCGGAGGAGGTCGCCGCGCTCTGCGACCCGGCCGGCTACACCGGCGCGGCCGGCGCCCTGGTGGACCGGGCCCTGCGCCCCTGAACCCACCGCTGAACCCACCGCGCCCCTCGACGAACCGTGCCCCGCACGGGCGACGGACCCACCCCGGCACCCCGGCACCGCCCGACGGCCGGGCACCACGACCACGCACCACGGCCACGCAGCGCCTCCCCACCACCACGGAAGGTCGCGGCGGCCCGCTCCGGGCCGCCGCGTCCGGCGGGCCGCCGGGCCCACCCGGCCCGCCGTTGGCAGCGGACCGGCGTCCCCTGTGACACTGGAGGCGCTCGAAAACCGAGGTGCGCTGCCCCGCATCTCCTTGCGAACCTAGAGGGATGCCCGCCGTGAGTTCTCCCGCAGTCCAGTCCGCCGCCGAGTCCGCCCCGGGCGACGGGCCCGGCATCGGCGAGCTGGCCGCGCGCCTGCCCGAGCTGACCCTGCGCGACCAGGTCCGGATCGGCCGCCGGCTGGAGGGCGCGCGCCGGGTCCGCAAACCCGAGGCCCGCGCGAAGATCGCCGCCGAGATCGCCTCCGACATCGGGCGGGCGGAGCTGCTCGTCGAGCGGCGCCGCGCCGCCGTGCCCGTCATCGACTACCCCGCCGAACTGCCGGTCAGCCAGAAGAAGGACGAGATCCTCGCCGCCGTCCGCGACCACCAGGTGGTGATCGTGGCGGGCGAGACCGGCTCCGGCAAGACCACCCAGATCCCGAAGATCTGCCTGGAGCTGGGCCGCGGCGTGCGCGGCCTGGTCGGTCACACCCAGCCCCGCCGGATCGCCGCCCGCACGGTGGCCGACCGGGTCGCCGAGGAGCTGCGCAGCCCGCTCGGCGAGGCGGTCGGCTGGAAGGTCCGGTTCACCGACCAGGTCGGCCCGGACACCCTGGTCAAGCTGATGACCGACGGCATCCTGCTCGCGGAGATCCAGACCGACCGCGAGCTGCGCCAGTACGACACCCTGATCATCGACGAGGCGCACGAGCGCAGCCTCAACATCGACTTCCTGCTCGGCTACCTCAAGCAGCTGCTGCCCCGCCGCCCCGACCTCAAGGTGATCATCACCTCGGCGACGATCGACCCGGAGCGGTTCGCCCGGCACTTCGGGGACGCCCCGATCGTCGAGGTCTCCGGCCGCACCTACCCGGTCGAGGTCCGCTACCGCCCGGTCGTCGACGAGAACGGCGCGGACGACGAGGACGGCGACGGCAACGAGGCGGACCGCGACCGCGACCAGGTCCAGGCGATCTGCGACGCCGCCGAGGAGCTCCAGGCCGAGGGGCCCGGCGACATCCTGGTCTTCCTCTCCGGCGAGCGCGAGATCCGGGACACCGCCGACGCGCTCACCCGGCTCGGGCTGCGCAACACCGAGGTCCTGCCGCTCTACGCCCGGCTGAGCTCCGCCGAGCAGCACAAGGTCTTCCAGCGCTCGAACTCCCGCCGGATCGTGCTCGCCACCAACGTCGCCGAGACCAGCCTCACCGTCCCCGGCATCAAGTACGTGATCGACCCCGGCACCGCCCGGATCTCCCGGTACAGCCACCGCACCAAGGTCCAGCGGCTGCCGATCGAGGCGATCAGCCAGGCCAGCGCCAACCAGCGCAAGGGCCGCTGCGGCCGCACGTCGGACGGCATCTGCGTCCGGCTCTACTCGGAGGAGGACTTCCTCTCCCGCCCCGAGTTCACCGACGCCGAGATCCTGCGCACCAACCTCGCCTCGGTCATCCTGCAGATGACCGCGGCCGGCCTCGGCGACATCGCGGCCTTCCCGTTCCTGGACCCGCCGGACTCCCGCAACATCAAGGACGGCGTCAACCTGCTCCACGAGCTGGGCGCGCTCGACCCGGCCGAGAAGGACGTCCGCAAGCGCCTCACCCCGCTCGGCCGCAAACTGGCCCAGCTCCCGGTGGACCCGCGGATGGCCCGGATGGTCCTGGAGGCGGACCGGAACGGCTGCGTGCGCGACGTCATGGTGATCGCCGCGGCGCTCTCCATCCAGGACCCGCGCGAACGCCCCGCCGAGAAGCGCCAGGCCGCCGACGAACGGCACCGCCGGTTCGCCTCGGAGACCTCGGACTTCCTCTCCTTCCTCTCCATGTGGCGCTACGTGCGGGAGCAGCAGCGCGAGCTCTCCTCCTCCGCGTTCCGCCGGATGTGCAAGGCCGAGTTCCTCAACTACCTGCGGATACGGGAGTGGCAGGACATCTACTCCCAGCTGCGCACGGTCGCCAAGCAGCTCGGCGTCACCATCGAGGAGCCCCACGAGGACGCCGAGCCGGACGCCGACCGGATCCACCAGTCGCTGCTGGCCGGCCTGCTCTCCCACCTCGGCCTGTACGACGTGGAGAAGCGCGAGTACGGCGGCGCGCGCGGCGCCCGGTTCGCGGTCTTCCCCGGTTCGGGCCTGTTCAAGAAGCCGCCGCGCTGGGTGATGTCCGCCGAGCTGGTGGAGACCTCCCGGCTCTGGGCCCGGATCAACGCGAAGATCGAGCCGGAGTGGGTCGAGCCGCTGGCCGGCCACCTGGTCAAGCGCAGCTACAGCGAGCCGCACTGGGAGAAGAAGTCCGGGGCCGTGCTGGCGTACGAGAAGGTGACCCTCTACGGGGTGCCGGTCGTCGCGCAGCGGAAGATCAACTACGGCCGGATCGACCCGGAGCTCTGTCGCGAGCTGTTCATCCGCAACGCGCTGGTCGAGGGCGACTGGGAGACCCACCACCGGTTCTTCGCGGAGAACCGCAAGCTGCTCGGCGAGGTCGAGGAGCTGGAGAACCGGGCCCGCCGCCGGGACATCCTGGTCGACGACCAGACCCTGTTCGAGTTCTACGACGACCGGCTGCCCCAGGACATCGTCTCCACCCGGCACTTCGACGCCTGGTGGAAGCAGGCCCGGCAGGAGCAGCCGGACCTGCTGGGCTTCGAGAAGTCGATGCTGATCAACGACGCCGCGGACGGCGTCACCGAGGCCGACTACCCGGACCACTGGCAGCAGGGCAAGCTCCGCTTCCGGCTGACGTACCAGTTCGAGCCGGGCAGCGACGCGGACGGCGTGACCGTCCACATCCCGCTGCCGGTGCTCAACCAGGTCACCGCGGAGGGCTTCGACTGGCAGATCCCCGGCCTGCGCGAGGAACTGGTCACCGCCTGGATCAGGTCGCTGCCGAAGGCGGTGCGGCGCAACTTCGTGCCCGCCCCGGACTTCGCCCGCGCGGCGCTGCGCGACCTGAGGAACCACCAGGAGCGCCAGGAACCCCTCCTCCCGGCCCTGGAGCACGCCCTGAAGCGCCTGACGGCGGTCACCGTGCCGCCGGAGGCCTGGGACGGGGAACGGGTCCCCGAACACCTCAAGGTGACCTTCCGGGTCGTGGACGGCCGCAAGAGGCTCGCCGAGTCCAAGGACCTGGAGGAGCTGCGGCTGCTGCTGAAGCCGAAGCTGAAGGAGACGCTCTCCTCGGCCGCCTCCGGCCGGGGCATCGAGCGGTCCGGGCTGACCGCCTGGCCGGAGGACCTGCCCGTCCTCCAGCGCACCTTCGAGCAGCGCTCGCGCGGCCACTCCCTGCGTGCCTACCCGGCGCTGGTGGACGAGGGGGAGACGGTCGGCATCAGGCTGTTCGACACCCCGGAGGCCCAGGAGGCGGCGATGTGGGCGGGCACCCGGCGGCTGCTGATGCTCTCCACCACCTCGCCCGCCAAGTCGATCCAGGGGCGGCTGGGCAACCAGGCCAAGCTCGCGCTGTCGTACAACCCGCACGGTTCGATCCCGGCGCTGTTCGAGGACGTGGTGGCCTGCGCCGCGGACCGGCTGATGGCGCTGGCCGGCGGACCGGCCTGGGACGAGGCCGCCTTCGGCGTGCTGCGCGACAAGGTGCGGGCCGACCTGTACGACCTCTCCGCGGACACCACGCTGAAGACGGCGACCGCGCTGATCGCCTTCCACAAGGCGTCGACCCGGCTGAAGTCGGTGAGCAGCCCGGTGCTGCTGAACGCGGTGAACGACATCCGGCTGCACCTGGCCTCGCTGGTGCACCCGGGCTTCGTCACGGAGACCGGCTGGCAGCGGCTGGGCGACCTCAAGCGCTACCTGCTGGCGGTGGACCGCCGGCTGGAGGCGCTGCCCAACCACCCGCAGCGGGACGCCCAGCAGCTGACGAAGGTCCAGGACGTCCAGCGGGCCTACGGGGAGCTGCTGGCGGCCGTGCCGGCCGGGCGGCAGCCCTCCCCGGAGGTGCGGGCGGTCCGCTGGATGATCGAGGAGCTGCGGGTCAGCTTCTTCGCCCAGTCGCTGGGCACGCCGTCACCGGTCTCGGAGAAGCGGATCACCAAGGCGATGGAGGCGGCCAGGGCCACGCTCTGAGCTGCGGCGGGGGCCCTCGGGAGCCGGTTCGACCTGGGGGCCCCGCATGGGCTACAGTCTGTCTTGTCCGCAGCGCGCAAGCGAAGCGGACGGATCAGGAAACACTCTGGTCCCGTGGAGCAGTTGGTTAGCTCGCCACCCTGTCAAGGTGGAGGTCGCGGGTTCAAGTCCCGTCGGGATCGCCGTAGTCGAGAGGCCCGGAACCGTTTGGTTCCGGGCCTCTCGCGTTGTCCGGACCCGCTCCTCTACCCCGGACTAGGTCTAGACCACAAGTGACGGTCCGTGTGATCGTCGTCACCCGCCCTTTCCGGGAACCGACCGTTCGAACACCCTTCCCACAAGGGCCTAATTTAATATGTAAAATTGTACTGCTATTAACAGTAAATCCCCCCCACCTCTTCCCCCTCAAATCGTTATCCGGAGTTCAACATTCCGGGGCTTCTTCGACAGCGTTGTAGAAGCCGGTACAGGGACGAACAAAGGGGCTGCTTACCGGACCCGGCGGAGTCCGGTAAGCAGCCCCTTCGAAAGAGCGTGAATCCTTGATGCCTTGAAGCCCCGGAGCGGGGCGACGAGCGTTCGGCCCGGTCAGGCCTCGGTGCGCTGAGCCGGAATACCGGCCAGCAGGGCACGCACCTCCGCCTCACGGTAACGGCGGTGGCCGCCCAGCGTGCGGATCGACGTGAGCTTGCCGGCCTTGGCCCAGCGCGTCACGGTCTTCGGGTCCACACGGAACATGGTGGCGACCTCTGCCGGAGTCAGCAGGGGCTCGGCATCGGGGGTACGAGCGGTCATGAGCGGCCTCCTCGGGAGAACCGAACCAGGGCGGTTCTATCCTTCAAATTCTGCACCTTGGCCCGCGATGCCCGAAATGGCATAGACGGGCCGAGTCGGTTATAGGACGAACGGCTTGTCCTGGTGTCTACAACTACACCATCCGTCCAGCCCTATCGACCAAACCGCCAAAATTGACCCCTCACGGGTTCAAGCCCGACGGATGGCGATGGACCACCCCATAACGGGCGGTCACTCCATAGTGACATCCGGTTACGAAGGGACCAGACCCGCCGTTTCCCCGCAAAGCACGCATCGACTCCAGAACCACCCAAAAGTGGGCACGCTCACGTGAACTTGGGCTGGTTGTCCCATTTTTGCACATAGGGGTGAGTTCGCGTCAACGGTGAGTAGTGTCACGTTCGACAGGTATTGACCCGAACCGGGACCTAGGTCATACGGCTCGGGCCGTAGGACTCTTACAGTCTTACAAGTACCACCGACACCTGCTCCGGCCAGCGGTGACGCCCCCTCAGGATCAGTTGGCGTGACGCAGCGCCAGCACCTGCCGCCAGCGGACCGTCAGCGCCTCGTACGCCCGCAGCGCCTCCGCGTCGTCCCCCGCCCGCAGTGCCCGCAGCCCGTCCTCCAGTTCCCCCGCCGAACGGTCCGCCGCCAGCTGCTCCGGCCCCAGCAGATGCACCAGTCCCCCGTAGTCCAGCTCCACCAGCGACCGCGGATGGAACTCCTCCAGCCATCGCCCGACCTGCTCCGCCCCCCGCACCAGCTCCCCTTCCGGCACCGCCTCGCGCAGTGCCCGGTACGCCCGGGCCACCCGGCGGCGCGCCTGCGCCATCGGCGTCAGGTAGAACAGCGACGCCCGGTCCTCCCGGTCCCCTTCCCCTTCCTCCCCCTTCTCCCCCGCCCCTGCGGGAACGAAGCATCGATCCTCGTCCCCGAAGGGCAGGAACCACCGGACCGGCACCTCCCACCGGCTGGTGAGGATCCACGGCCGGGCGTCCGGGTGCTCCGCCCGCCAGCGCTCCCGGGCGGCCTCCGCCACCGCCCGGGCGGCCGGCGGCAGCGCGGTGTCCAGCAGCGCCACCGGCGCCCCCGTCCGCAGCTCCTCCAGCGCCTGCCAGCTGCGCAGCCTGGTCGCCCAGGGACAGATGTACAGCACCCCGTCGACGAGCCGGACGAAGGCCCGCTCGCTCTCCCGGTCCGGCAGCACCCGCGGGGTCCGGCCGACCAGGTCGGCGAGCGCCGAGCGCTGCTCGGCCAGCGCCGCCGCGGCCACCGAGCGGCCCGCCTCCGGCGCGTCCGGCCCGTGCTCCGCCGCGTAGGCCTGCCAGTGCGCGCGCTCGGCTTCCGGGTACGCGGCCAGCGGCTCGTAGACCCGCAGGTGCGCGGCGTAGGGCGGCAGCACGGAGGTACGGACGACGGTCACGTCCTGCATCGTCCCACGCACCCCCCGCCGCCCGGGAGTGTCCGGCCGGAGCCGCCGGACGGACGGCGGGCGGCGGGCGGGCGGCAGGGGCCGGCCGGGCGGCGCCGGCACCGCCCGGCGGCCCGTTCGCGGACGCGCCCCCGGGCCACGAACGGGCTGCTGGCACCCCCGCCGTCTCACCCCTCGGACAACGGGCCCGAGCTTCGGCAAGCGGGGGGATCGCCCGAGCGTGCGCGACTACGCTTCGCCCTAGGCGCCCGCACCACAGCAGCGGGCCTCGAAATACTGGAGTCACCACAGTGACCGACGTACAGACCGCCGCCACCGCGCACCCCGTACCCGGCGTGCTCGGCAGGATCTTCGGCAACTCCCAGGACGGCGCCACCGGCGACGGCCACGAGCAGGTCGTGCTCTGCCACGACCGTTCCTCCGGGCTGAAGGCGATCATCGCCGTCCACTCCACCGCGCTGGGCCCGGCCCTCGGCGGCACCCGCTTCTTCCCGTACGCCTCCGAGGAGGCGGCGCTGGAGGACGCGCTCAACCTCTCCCGCGGCATGTCCTACAAGAACGCGCTCGCCGGCCTCGACCTCGGCGGCGGCAAGGCCGTCATCATCGGCGACCCGAACAAGGACAAGAACGAGGCGATGCTCCGGGCCTACGGCCGCTTCGTCGAGTCGCTGCGCGGCCGCTACATCACCGCCTGCGACGTGGGCACCTACGTCCAGGACATGGACGTGGTCGCGCGCGAGACCGGGTTCGTCACCGGCCGCTCGCCCGAGCACGGCGGCGCCGGCGACTCCTCCATCCTCACCGCCTTCGGCGTCTTCCAGGGCATGCGCGCCTCCGCGCAGGCCCGCTGGGGCCAGCCGACCCTGCGCGGCAAGCGGGTCGGCGTCGCCGGCGTCGGCAAGGTCGGCCACTACCTGGTCGGCCACCTGGTCGCGGACGGAGCCACCGTCGTCGTCACCGACGTCTCCGAGGCGGCCGTCAACCGGGTCCGGGCCGCCCACCCGGAGGTGGAGGTCGTCGCCGACACCGCCGCGCTGCTCCAGGCCAAGCTGGACGTCTACGCCCCCTGCGCGCTCGGCGGCGCCCTCACCGACGACACCGTGGCCGCGCTCGGCGAGTACGGCACCGTGATCGTCTGCGGCGCCGCCAACAACCAGCTGGCCCACCCGGGCGTCGAGAAGGACCTCGCCGACCGCGGCATCCTCTACGCCCCGGACTACCTGGTGAACTCCGGCGGCGTCATCCAGGTCGCCGACGAGATCGAGGGCTTCAACTTCGACCGCGCCAAGAACAAGGCCACGAGGATCTTCGACACCACCCTGGAGATCTTCACCCGGGCCGCCTCCGACGGCATCCCCCCGGCCGTCGCCGCCGACCGCCTCGCGGAGAAGCGGATGCGCGAGATCAGCGCGCTGCGTTCGGTGCTGCTGCCGGGCGCCCGCCGGGGCTGATCCGGACCGCGGTGCGCGGGGGGCGGCCGGCGGCCGTCCCCCGCGCATCACAATGTGGAACCGGATTCTCGATTCTGCACCCGATCGGGTGATCCGGGACCCCCCTTGGGGGGATAATCGATCCCGGAACGACGGACCTCAGATACCTCCGGACAGCGCGCGAAGTGCCGCAAAACCTCCCGTGACCTGGGAAGACCTGGTCTCGGGTGCGGTCGGTGCGCGCCACGTCACACCGACGACGTACCGTCCAGCGGCAGAAACAGGTACCGTTAATGCTCCAAGGGACGGTCCTCCCCATTCGGGCAGGCCGCTCCTGATCGTTAACACGTGTCAGACTCGGGGCCGTGAGCCCCATCGTTGAGGGGGTCGACCCATGGGGCGCGGCCGGGCCAAGGCCAAGCAGACGAAGGTCGCCCGCGAGCTGAAGTACAACAGCGGCGGGTTCGACGCCAATCGTCTGTCCAGCGAGCTGGGCGTATCGCCCTCCACCTCCCCGATCGAGCCGGAGCCGATCGAGGAAGAGGAGGATGACGACCCCTACGCGGAGTACGCGGCTCGGTATGCCGCCGACGACGAGGACGACGACGCGGACCTGGACACCGGGTCCTCCTCGCAGACCCGCCGCCGCGCGTAACAGCACGACGCAGCAGCCGTCCACCGGTCCAGGCGCCAGAGGCGCCGGGCCGGTTTTCGGCGTTCCCGCACCCGCCGGGCCGATCCCTGCGGGTGCGCCAAGGCCCTTCCGGCGACCGCCGGAAGGGCCTTGGCGTCCGCTCCGCGCGGTGGCCGGCGGTCAGCCCGTGAAGCCCTCGTAGGCGTTGTAGAGGGCCGCGCCGCCCTCGTGCCCGTCGCCGCGCTCGACGACGTCGCCCAGCACCCAGGACTCGACCCCGCGGTCCTCCAGGACCGACAGCGCCACGTCCACCGCGTGCGGCGGGACGACCGCGACCATGCCGACGCCCATGTTCAGCGTCTTCTCGATCTCCAGGGTGGCCACCTTGCCGACCTCGGCCACGGTCCGGAAGACCGGCAGCGGGTTCCAGGTGCCGCGGTCCAGACGGGCGTGCAGGCCGTCCGGGACGACCCGGGCCAGGTTGGCCGCCAGGCCGCCGCCGGTGACGTGCGAGAAGGCGTGCACCTCGGTCGCCCGGATCAGCGCCAGGCAGTCCAGCGAGTAGATCCGGGTCGGCTCCAGCAGCTCCTCGCCGAGGGTGCGGCCGAACTCCTCGACCCTGCGGTCCAGCTTCCACCCGGCCTCGTTCAGCAGCACGTGGCGGACCAGCGAGTAGCCGTTGGAGTGCAGGCCGGAGGCGGCCATCGCGATCACCACGTCGCCGGCCCGGACGCGCTCGGCGCCCAGCAGCGCGTCCGCCTCGACCACACCGGTGCCGGCGCCCGCGACGTCGTACTCGTCCGGGCCGAGCAGGCCCGGGTGCTCGGCGGTCTCGCCGCCGACCAGGGCGCAGCCGGCCAGCGCGCAGCCCTCCGCGATGCCCTTGACGATCGAGGCGACCCGCTCCGGGACGACCTTGCCGACACAGATGTAGTCGGTCATGAACAGCGGTTCGGCGCCGCAGACGACGATGTCGTCGACGACCATGCCGACCAGGTCGTGGCCGATGGTGTCGTGCTTGTCCATGGCGGCCGCGATGGCCACCTTGGTCCCCACCCCGTCGGTGGCCGAGGCCAGCAGCGGCCGCTCGTAGTTCTTGAAGGCGGACACGTCGAAGAGACCGGCGAAGCCGCCGAGACCGCCGACCACCTCGGGGCGGTTGGCCTTCTTCACCCACTGCTTCATGAGCTCGACGGCGCGGTCGCCCGCCTCGATGTCGACGCCCGCGGCGGCGTAGGTGGCGCCGTTCTGGTTGGAGCTGGTCACTGCGGCCCTCTCGGGTCTGTGGTGGGGGTTGGAACAGCGGTGGGGCCCCGGCTCGCGGGACCCCACCCGGAAACTCTTACGGCCGCCGCAGCGCGTCGGCCGCGCCCGCCCCGCCGAGGAGCGACTGGACGCCGTCCAGGTCGCTCCCGCTGGTCGGCTTGCCGCGGACCGCGGGCGCCTGCTGGCCGCCCTTGATCTCGGCCTCCAGCAGGAGCTTGCCGAGCAGCGCCGGGTCGGGCAGCTCCATCGGGTACTCCCCGTCGAAGCAGGCCCGGCAGAGCCTGTCCTTCGGCTGCTTGGTGGCCTCGATCATGCCGTCGATCGAGATGTAGGAGAGCGAGTCCGCGCCGAGGGTGCGGCCGATCTCCTCGATGGTCATGCCGTTGGCGATCAGCTCCGCGCGGGTGGCGAAGTCGATGCCGAAGAAGCACGGCCACTTGACCGGCGGCGAGGAGATCCGGATGTGGACCTCCGCGGCGCCCGCCTCGCGGAGCATCTTCACCAGGGCGCGCTGGGTGTTGCCGCGGACGATCGAGTCGTCGACCACGACCAGGCGCTTGCCCTGGATGACCTCGCGCAGCGGGTTGAGCTTGAGGCGGATGCCGAGCTGGCGGATGGTCTGGCTGGGCTGGATGAAGGTGCGGCCCACGTAGGCGTTCTTCACCAGGCCGGAGCCGTACGGGATGCCGCTCGCCTCGGCGTAGCCGATGGCGGCCGGGGTCCCGGACTCGGGGGTCGCTATCACCAGGTCGGCCTCGACCGGGGCCTCCTTGGCCAGCCGGCGGCCCATCTCCACGCGGGAGAGGTGCACGTTGCGGCCGGCGATGGAGGTGTCCGGGCGGGCCAGGTAGACGTACTCGAAGACGCAGCCCTTGGGCTTCGCCTCGGCGAACCGGGAGGTCCGGATGCCGTTCTCGTCGATGGCGATGAGCTCGCCGGGCTCGACCTCGCGGATGAAGGAGGCGCCGCAGATGTCCAGCGCCGCCGTCTCGGAGGCGACCACCCAGCCGCGCTCCAGCCGGCCCAGCACCAGCGGGCGGATGCCCTGCGGGTCGCGGGCGGCGTAGAGCGTGTTCTCGTCCATGAAGACGAGCGAGAAGGCTCCCTTGACCTTGGGCAGCACGACCTTGGCCGTCTCCTCGATGGAGAGGTCCGGGTGGCCGGCGAGCAGCGCGGTCACCAGGTCGGTGTCGTTGGTCGCGGCCGTCCGCCCGGAGCGGGAGACGTGCTCCTCGCCGGGGAGTTCGGCGACCATGGCCGCCAGTTCGGCGGTGTTCACCAGGTTTCCGTTGTGACCGAGGGCCAGCGAGCCGTGCACGGTCGCCCGGAAGGTCGGCTGGGCGTTCTCCCAGACCGAGGAACCGGTGGTCGAGTAGCGGGCGTGTCCGACGGCGATATGCCCGTGCAACGACCCCAGGGAGGCCTCGTCGAAGACCTGGGAGACGAGTCCCATGTCCTTGAAGACGAGAATCTGGGAGCCATTGCTCACTGCGATGCCCGCGGATTCCTGACCGCGGTGCTGCAGGGCGTAAAGGCCGAAGAACGTGAGCTTGGCGACCTCCTCGCCGGGAGCCCAGACACCGAAGACGCCGCAAGCGTCCTGGGGGCCTTTCTCACCGGGAAGAAGATCGTGGTTGAGTCTTCCGTCACCACGTGGCACGCCTTCGAGTCTAGGACAGTCGGCCCGGCCTTTCGGAACCCGGGCGGGCGGGAATGTCCGGCCGCTCGTCGGCGACGCGCGTAGACAAAACCCCTTACGGGGGGCGGATTTCGCCGGCCGGGAATTCCCGGCGGACGCGCTTGGCCTTGTGGTTCGCGCCCGTTGGCGCGTTCCGCGCGCGGACGGGGCTTCGCCGGCCGTTCGTCCGGCGTTCGCCCAACGTGAGCCTGCTCACCCGGGGCGCCCGGGGGCACCGGCGCCCGGCCCGGCGGGCAGCAGCAGGCCCCAGCACCCCGCGTGGACCGTCCAGGTGCGGGCCCGGACCGGGCCGACCGGGTGGCCGTCCGCCTCGTAGCCGAAGCCCCGGCCGGCCACCGACACGCTCGCCGCCCGGACGCGGAGCAGGGCCCCGGGGGTGCGGACCACGATCTCCATGACGCCCCCGCCGGCCGCGTCGCCCGCCGGGAGGGTCACCTGGACCGCCCGGACCGGGCGGTGGACGTCGGCGAGCAGCCGGCCGTCGGCCTCGACCCGCAGCCGGGAGCTCGGCTCGCCCCGGCCGGGCCCGGCCCCCGCGCCCGGTCCGGCCGCGGCGGCGCGCGCCGGGACACCGGCCGGGCCGGTCCGGTGCGGTGCGAGCACGGTCGCCTGCTCGGCCGCAGCCAGTTTCGCCCATAGCGAACGCCAGCCGCCCGGACGGCCCACCGGACGGCCCGCCGGACGGCGCGCGCCGGTCCCCTGGATCCGCACCCCGCCGAGCGCGACCCCGCCGCCGTCGTCCACCAGCAGGTCCAGCTTCCGCGCCGCGCCCGCCAGCACGGCCCGCGCCGCCGCCACCGGGGTCACCGGCACGCCGAGCGCCCGGGCCGCCGCCAGCTCCTCCGGCCGGCCGACCGGCACCAGGCCCACCGGGTCCGCCCCCAGCTCACGTTGACGGTGGAGCGCCTGGAGGACGCGCTGCAGCGCGAGATCGGAACCGATCACCACCGGTCGCCTCCGGCCGCGGTGCGAAAGCACCCGGTCGAGCTCGGAAGGCGTCTCCGGACAGGCCACCTTGACGTCCGTCCCACCCGAGAGAACGTCCTTCGCGATCCGCACCGACTCGCCGTCGGACTGCCGGGCCGCCGGGTCGAGGAGCAGGAGGAGCGGCTCCGGGCCGCCGGTTGCGGGCGTGGACAGGGACGACACAACCGGTCCTTCCTCAGGTAATCTCTCGGTGCAAGAGCCCCTTGCGCTATTGCGCCAGGGGCTTCGTCTATCTCGGGGCAGACTGCGGCCTACGCAGGATGCCCCAACCGGAAGGGGTGTACGCCTGTGCCGGCACTCGTGCTCGTTGGCGCTCAGTGGGGAGACGAGGGCAAGGGGAAGGCGACCGACCTCCTCGGCGGCTCCGTCGACTACGTCGTCCGCTACCAGGGCGGCAACAACGCCGGTCACACGGTGGTCATCGGCGACCAGAAGTACGCGCTGCACCTCCTGCCTTCCGGCATCCTCAGCCCGAACGTGACGCCGGTGATCGGCAACGGCGTCGTCATCGACCCGGGCGTGCTGCTCTCGGAGCTCAGCGGCCTGAACGAGCGCGGCATCGACACCTCCAAGCTGCTGATCTCGGGCAACGCCCACCTGATCACGCCGTACCACCGCACCCTGGACAAGGTCACCGAGCGCTTCCTGGGCAAGCGCCGGATCGGCACCACCGGCCGCGGCATCGGCCCGACCTACGCGGACAAGATCAACCGCGTCGGCATCCGGGTCCAGGACCTCTTCGACGAGTCGATCCTGCGCCAGAAGATCGAGGCGGCGCTGCACGACAAGAACCAGCTGCTGGTCAAGCTCTACAACCGCCGCGCGATCCCCGCCGACCTGGTGCTGGAGGAGTACCTGGGTTACGCGGACAAGATCAAGCCGTTCCTGGCCGACACCACCCTCGTCCTCGACGAGGCGCTGAAGGCCGGCAAGGTCGTCCTGCTGGAGGGCGGCCAGGGCACCCTGCTGGACGTCGACCACGGTACGTACCCGTTCGTCACCTCCAGCAACCCGACCTCGGGCGGCGCCTGCACCGGCTCGGGCATCGGCCCCACCAAGATCGACCGGGTCATCGGCATCCTGAAGGCCTACACCACCCGCGTCGGCTCCGGCCCGTTCCCGACCGAGCTGCTCGACGAGGACGGCGAGGCGCTGCGCCGCATCGGTGGCGAGCGCGGTGTCACCACCGGCCGCGACCGGCGCTGCGGCTGGTTCGACGCGGTGATCGCGCGCTACGCGACCCGGGTCAACGGCCTGACCGACTTCTTCCTGACCAAGCTGGACGTGCTGACCGGCTGGGAGCAGATCCCGGTCTGCGTCGCGTACGAGATCGACGGCCGGCGGGTCGAGGAGCTCCCGTACAACCAGTCGGACTTCCACCACGCGAAGCCGGTCTACGAGTCGCTGCCGGGCTGGAGCGAGGACATCAGCGGGGCGAAGACCTTCGAGGAGCTGCCGAAGAACGCCCAGGCGTACGTGAAGGCGCTGGAGGAGATGTCGGGCGCCCCGATCTCCGCCATCGGCGTCGGCCCGGGCCGGGACGAGACGATCCAGATCAACTCGTTCCTGTAGGCCCCGGCCGGGGAGGCCCCGCGGACCGCACGGTCCGCGGGGCCTTTCCTTTGGGCTCGTCGATTTGAACTAGCGCAAAATTCGGTTGCCGCTAGTGCAAACTGCCGCTACCTTCTCGGACCATGACCGCGAAGCTTCCCGCCCCCGTCACCCTCACCGGCCGCCACGTCCGCCTGGAGCCGCTGGAGCGCCGGCACCTGTCCGACCTGTGGACGACCGTCGGCCCGGACCCGGAGGTGTGGCGGTGGATCCCCTTCGGCGCGCCCGCGACGGAGGAGGACCTGGGCGCGATCCTGGACTTCCGGATCGCCGAGGCGGCCGCCGGGAGCGCGGTGAAGTTCGCGGTGATCGAGCTCGCGAGCGGGCGGGCCGTCGGCATCACCGGCTACTACGCGTTCCACGCGGAGGACGAGCTGGTCGAGATCGGCGGCACCTGGTACGCCCGGTCCGTCTGGCGCACGGCGGTGAACACCGAGGCGAAGCTGCTCCTGATCGGCCACGCGTTCGACGAGCTGGGCATGGGCCGGGTGTTCTGGAAGACCGACGCCCTGAACGACCGCTCGCGCAACGCGATCCTGCGGCTGGGCGCGCACTTCGAGGGCGTCCACCGGCGCGAGAAGCGGCGCGCCACCGGCGTCTGGCGGGACACCGCGTACTTCTCGATGCTGCGCGAGGAGTGGCCGGCGGCGCGGGCGCGGCTGGCGGAGCGGCTCGCCGCCGGGTGAGCGCTACTTGTCCTTGCGGGGCGCCAAGTCGCCCCTGCCCGGGCGCCGTTCCCTCGGCTGACGGGTCGCGATGATCTGCGCCACCACTCCGACGAAGACCACCGACACCAACAGACCGGTCAGCAACACCACGGCCATCAGCGATCGACCGCCACCACGGCCCGGACCGCCTCGCCGCACACCCCGATGATTTCCACACCCCACTCATCGGCCAAAGCGGCGACCGGGTCAAGCCCCCGCGCGCACGTTCGAGCCGCGCCCGGTGCACGGCGGACCCGTCCGGGGGGAAGCGCCATCGACGGCCTCCAGTGCGGTTGAGGGACGCATCGGGCAACCCTGTACCGACGACGCTAGGTTCAAGGGGGCAAGCATTGCTACGGCCTTTGGCGCACCTCACCCCATCGAGCGACTCTGTGGACCCGCTGTCCACCGCGCGGCAAACTGCACCGAGAGCACCGACCGAGGGGAGACGCGCATGCCACCACGCCTGTCGCCCAGCGTGCGCCAGCAGAGGCTCGGCGCCGAGCTGCGCAGGCTGCGCGAACACGCGGGCATGACCCCCAAGGCCATGGCCGCGGCCCTGGGCACGGACGTCCCCAAGATCTCGCAGATGGAGAACGGGAAGTCGGGCATCAGCGCCGACCGCCTGCGGTCCTGGGCCGCCGCCTGCCGGTGCGCCGACCGCCGGCTCATCGAGGCCCTGATCCTCATGACCCAGGACCGCGGCACGCACTGGTGGCACCACTTCCGGGGGCGGGTCCCCGCCGGGATGCTCGACATCGCCGAACTCGAACACCACGCCGCGTCGCTGCTCGTCCTGAACACCACCTCGATCCCCGGCCTGCTCCAGACCAGCCGGTACGCGGCCGCGGTCTTCGCCCGCCTGCGTCCCTCCCTGCCGCGCCACGACGCCGATGTGCGGACCGCCTTCCGCACCGAGCGCCAGCAGGTCCTCGCCACCGGGCGGCCGTTCACCGCGTTCATACACGAAGCCGCGCTGCGGATGCAGTTCGGCGGCCCCGCGGTCCTCCGGGAGCAGCTCGCCGGCCTGCTCGACGACGCGGACCGCCCCTGGGTGACGATCCGCGCGATCCCGTTCGACGTCGACACGTACCCGGGCTCGGGCGAGGACCTCTTCCTCGCCCAGGGACCGGTGCCCGCGCTGGACACCGTGCAGATCGACCTGACCCAGGGGCCGCAGTTCATCGACTCCGAGGCCGACCTGGCGTCCTACCGCGCCATCGTCGCCGAGTCCGGCTCCCTCGCCCTCGGCCCCGAGGAGTCCCGCGACTTCATCCGGCGCATCATGACGGACCTGAAAGGCTAGGCACCCCGATGACCCACTGGCAGAAGTCCTCGACGAGCGGCAACAGCAACCAGTGCGTCGAGGTGCGCGTCGCCGACGGCCTCGTCCAGATCCGCGAGTCCGAGGACCCCGACGCGATCGTCACCACCACCCCCGGCGCGTTCGCGCGCTGGCTCGAAGGCGTCAAGCGCGGCGAGTTCGACCACGTCGCCGGCAGCCGGCCCGGCACCTGAGCGGCCACCCGGCCGGCCACCCGACCCACCGCCCGGGCGACCACCCGACCGACCTCCTTCCGGCGGCTCCCGGCGGAGGAGCGGGGGCGCCGGACCGACCCACGGAAGGCCCCGATCCCATGGACACCCAGCAGCAGGCCGCGCCCGGCGGCGAGGGCGGCGAGGACACCCTCGAAGTCCGCACCGTCGACGGCATGGTCGAACTCCGCGACACCCGGAACGACTCGGTCGTCGTCCGCACCACGCCCCGCAAGTGGGCCGCGTTCGTCCTCGGCGTGAAGGCCGGCGAGTTCGACCACTTCGTCGAGCCGTAGCCCCGCACCGGTCCCGCGCGCGGGGCGCCCGCGCGCGGGGGCCGGCCCGAAAGCCCGTACAACCGCCCCGCGCCGGTGACAGGGTGAGGGGGTGGAGGCGAGCCGGACGCTGTTGGCGAGGGCGTGTGCGCTGGCCGGTGTCGGCGCGGCGGGGGCGACGCTGATCCGGGCCGGCGAGAACGTGCTGTGGCGGCTGCCGGGCGGGCTCGTGGCGCGGATCGGCCGGGAGGGCCAGACGGCCGCCGCCGCGCGGGAGTTGGCGGTCGCCCGGTGGCTGGCGCGGTGCGGGGTGCCCGCCGTCCGGCCGCTGGAACGGGTACCGGGGCCGGTGGCGCCGGACGGCCGGCCGGTGACCTTCTGGGAGGAGCTGCCCCCGCACCGGCCGGGGACGCCGGCGGAACTCGCCCCGCTGCTCCGGCGGCTGCACGGACTGCCCGTGCCGGACCTCCCGCTGGGCCGGCTGGACCCGTTCGTGCGGCTGCCCGAACGGATCGACGGCGCGGTCACCCTCGACGGGGAGCAGCGCGACTGGCTGCGGGAGAGGCTGGCCGGCCTGCGCGCCGCGTGGGCGGACCGGCCCGCCGGACCGCCGGAGGCCGTGCTGCACGGGGACGCCTGGGGCGGCAACCTCGCGGTCACCTCCGGCACGCACTACCTGCTGGACTTCGAGCGGACCTCGCTCGGGCCCCCCGGGTGGGACCTCACCGGCACCGCCGTCGGGCACGAGACCTTCGGCCTGGTCCCCGCGGACGAGTACGCGGCGTTCTGCGCGGCGTACGGGGCCGACGTCCGCGACCTGCCGGACTACCCGCTGCTGCGGGACGTCCGGGAGCTGCGGGTCACCTGCTTCGCCCTCCAGCAGGCCGCGGCGGATCCGGGCCGGTACGCCGCACCGGCCCGGCACCGGCTGGCCTGCCTGCGGGGAGAGCGCGGGCCGCGGCCCTGGGGCTGGACGGCCGTCGGCTGACGCGGGCGGGGTCCGGGCGCCGGAAATGCGCGCGAGGGGGTGGTGCCGGCTTCGCTAGGATTGGCGCGCCCACAGTGGAACGTCGTTCTGGCCGGCTGCCCGGGAGTCGGCGCCTGTGCCCGCCTCCCGTCGAGGCCCCAGACCCTGCGCCCGTCGCGGCACTCCGGGACAGGGGTGCCTGCGGGAGAAATCGGAGCATCCGAGGATGGCTCGGCACCTGATCACCAGCGCCCTCCCCTACATCAACGGGATCAAGCACCTGGGCAACATGGTCGGGTCCATGCTGCCGGCGGACGTCTACTCCCGGTACCTGCGCGGGCGCGGCCACGAGGTGCTGTACATCTGCGCGACCGACGAGCACGGCACCCCGGCCGAGCTGGCCGCGCAGGAGGCCGGACTGCCGGTCGCGGAGTTCTGCGCCCGGGCGCACGAGCAGCAGAAGGCCGTGTACGACGGCTTCCGGCTGTCCTTCGACTACTTCGGCCGCAGCTCCTCCCCGCAGAACCGGGAGATCACCCAGGAGATCGCCCGCGAGCTGCACGCCAACGGGTTCATCGAGGAGCGGGCGATCCGCCAGGTGTACTCGAACGCGGACGGCCGCTTCCTGCCGGACCGCTACATCGTCGGCACCTGCCCGCACTGCGGCTACGACAAGGCGCGCGGCGACCAGTGCGAGAACTGCACCCGCGTCCTCGACCCGACGGACCTGCTGGAGCCGCGCTCGGCGATCAGCGGCTCCGCCGACCTGGAGGTCCGGGAGACCTCGCACCTGTTCCTGCTCCAGTCGAAGCTGACCGGCCAGGTGGAGGACTGGGTCTCGGCGCACGCCGACGAGTGGCCGGTGCTGGCCTCCTCGATCGCCCGCAAGTGGCTGACCGAGGGCCTGCAGGACCGCGCGATCACCCGCGACCTGGAGTGGGGCGTGCCGGTCCCGGCCGACGTGTGGCCGGAGCTGGCCGCCGCCGGCAAGGTGTTCTACGTCTGGTTCGACGCGCCGATCGAGTACATCGGCGCGACCAAGGAGTGGTCGGACGCGGCCCCGGCCGGCGAGCTGCGGGACTGGAAGTCCTGGTGGTACGAGGCGGACGAGACCGTCCGCTACACCGAGTTCATGGCCAAGGACAACGTCCCGTTCCACACGGTGATGTTCCCGGCCACCATCCTCGGCTCGCGCAGGCCGTGGAAGAAGGTCGACTACGTCAAGGCCTTCAACTGGCTGACGTACTACGGCGGCAAGTTCTCCACCAGCCAGAAGCGGGGCATCTTCACGGACGTCGCGCTGGAGCTGCTGCCCGCCGACTACTGGCGCTACTTCCTGATGGCGCACGCCCCCGAGTCGGACGACTCCAGCTTCACCTGGGACCTCTTCGCCTCGGTCGTCAACAAGGACCTCGCCGACACCCTCGGCAACTTCGTCAACCGGGTGCTGACGTTCAGCCGCAAGCGGTTCGGCGACGACGTCCCGGCCGGCCACGCCGCAGGCGCGGCGGAGGAGCGGCTCGGCGCCCAGATCGCCGAGCTGCTGGCCGACTACGAGGCCCAGCTTGAGGCGCTCAACTTCCGCAAGGCGGCGCAGAGTCTGCGCACCCTGTGGAGCGCGGGCAACGCCTACCTGGACGAGAAGGCGCCCTGGCTGCAGGTGAAGACCGACCCGGAGGCGGCGGCGCTGACGCTGCGCACGGCGATGAACCTCGTCCACCTCTACGCGGTGGTCTCCGAGCCGTTCGTCCCGACGGCGGCGCAGGCGATGCGCGAGGCCTTCGCGCTGCCGGCGGACGCCCCGGCGCGCGCCCTCACCTGGGTGGACGCGGACGCGGCGCGCGCGCTGGACGCCGTCCCGGCCGGGACGCCGTTCACCGTGCCGCCGGTGCTGTTCGCCAAGATCACGGACGAGGACCTGGCCGCCTGGTCCGCGCGCTTCGGCGGCGGGGAGTAGACGCCGCCCCGTCCAGGGCTCGGCCGTCTCCCGGGGCGGGAGGCGGCCGAGCCGCGTTTCCGGGGGGGGCGGCACGAGCCGCGGGCCCCGGCGACCGGGCGGGCGACTCCGGTCCGGCTGTCGTCTTTTCACCCGATCGTGGAATCGCCCGGCCCGGGGCGGATCGGCGAGACTGGCCGTCCCGACCGACACGCGAGGGAGGCGCCGACGATGGACGCCGAGGACGACGCGCGGGACGACGAGTCGCCCGACGGGCCGGTGGCCGACGGATCAGGGACCGACGGATCAGGGGCCGACGAGTCGCTGGCCGTCTGGTACGCCGAGCGGGCCCGCCGGCGCCGGGCGCCCGGGACGAGGGACGCGATCACGCTCGTCCCCGGTCCCCGGCGCGCCGCGCACCTCTTCCAGGACGTGCCCCGGCTGGTCGTCGAGTGGGACGGCCACACCTGGCAGCCCGTCGCGGTGGCCGAGAACTACGCCGGGGCCTACCCGCTGATCGTCCGTCCGGCCCGGGACCCCGGTTCCGGGCCGGACTCCGGCTCCGGGCCCGTTCCCGGCCATGGCCCCGGCCCCGAAGCGGCCCGGGGTCCGGAGGGGGCGCTCCCGCAGACGGACACGCCCGTCCCGCTGCTGCGCAAGGGCACCGGCCGGCACCGCAAGCCGGACCGCTGACGGGCGGGCGGACCGGCGTACGGGCGGTCGGGGGGCGGCCTCAGGCCCCTGCCGCGTCCGCCCCTCCGGCCGCGCGGGCGGTGTGGACGGTGAGCGCCGTGAGGTAGAAGGCGTCGGGGCGGGCCAGGATCCCGGTGGGGGCCTCGCGGTCCAGCAGGGCGTCCAGCACCGCGAGGTCGTCCTCGTCGAGGACGTCGCCGAACTGCTCGCGGCGGCGCGAGAGCTGGACGTGCAGGAACTCACGGGCAGGGGCGTCCAGCGGAGCCGGCCGGTCGACCAGGAAGGTCCGGGTGCCGCCGGGGACCAGCCCGGCCGCGGCCAGCATCGCCGGCCAGTCCTCGACCACGGCCACCGCGTCCGGGACGGACTCGCGCATCGCCGCGAAGACCTCCTCGTGCGCCGCGTCCAGCCGCGCCTGGAGCCCGGGACGGCCGAGGCCGAGATCGCGCGGGAGGTAGCGGGCCGGCAGGCCGCGTTCGGCGACGGCCAGCAGGCCGCCCGGGCGCAGCGTCCCCGCCAGTGCGGTCAGCGCCGCCTGCTGGTCGCCGAGGTGGTGGATCGCGTTGCCGGACCAGACGAGGTCGGCGGTGCCGAGCGTGCCGAAGTCGGCGGGCAGGTCGGCGCGCCGGGTGCCGACCCGGCCGGCCGAGCGGGTCCGGGCGCGCTCCAGCAGGGCCTCGGACTGGTCGACGGCAACCACCTCGGCGGCCGGGAAGGCCTCCGCCAGCAGGCCGGCGACCACTCCGGGACCGCTGCCCACGTCGAGCACCCGGCGGACGGGGGTGCCGTCCAGCAGACCGCCCAGCCACCGGGCGGCCCCGGTGACGGCCGGGGTGTGGAGTTCGGCCTCGCGCTCCAGGTGGCCGGAGAGGGCCTCCCAGTCGAAGTCGGCGTCGTGGCCGTGCTGGTGGGCGTGCTGGTGGGCGTGAGCGTGGGCGTGGTTCTCGCCCGGGTGGCCCCGGTGGTCGTGGTCGCGGTGGGTGTGCTGGGTCATGGGTACGGCGTCCTCTCGGGAAGGGGGTGGGCTCACACTGCGGTGGTGAAGGCGGCGAGGGCGCGCTCGACGTCCTCGTCCACCAGGTCGTGGTTGAGCGCGAAGGCGGCCGCGGCGCCCGCTCCGGCGGCGGTGACCACCTGGGCCCGCGGATCGGCGACGTTGCCCACCGCCCACACCCCGGGCACGCTGGTGCGGCCCGTGCGGTCGGTGGTCACCCAGCCCTGCGCGTCCCGCTCGCAGTCCAGGCCGAACAGCAGCGCGTCCCGGGGCACCATGTGCGGGAAGAGGAACACCGCCTCGCGCGGCACGGCCGTGCCGTCCGCCAGTTCGACGCCGCGCAGCCGGTCGCCGGTGACCACGAGCCGCTTGATCCGGCCCTCGACGACCCGCACGCCCCGGGCGTCGAGCCGGGCGCGGTCGTCGGCGGACAGCTCCAGGTCGTGCGCGAGGAGCACCACGTCGGCCGACCACTGGCGGACCAGCAGCGCCTGCTGCACCGCGCCCGGGTGGGTGCCGAGCACGCCGAGCGGGCGGTCCCGGACCTCGTAGCCGTGGCAGTAGGGGCAGTGCAGCACGTCACGGCCCCAGCGGCCGGCCAGGCCGGGCAGTTCCGGCAGGCCGTCCCGCAGACCGGTGGCGACGGCCACCCGGCGGGCCCGCAGCGCGGGGCCGCCGGCCAGATAAACGGCGAACCCGGGGCCCGCACCGGACGGGAGCGGATCGATGTGGTCCACCCGGGCGTCCAGCAGATCGACGCCGTACCCCGCCAGCTCGGCGCGGCCGGCCTCCAGCAGCGCGGCCGGCGGCATGCCGTCCCGCGTGAGGAAGCCCCGCATGTGCTCGGCCGGGGCGTTGCGCGGCTGCCCGGCGTCCACCACGGCAACCCGGCGGCGGGCCCTGGCCAGCACCAGGGCCGCGCTCAGGCCCGCGGCGCCGCCGCCGACCACGACCACGTCGTGGCCGGTGTCCCCCGGGTTCCCGGGCACCGGCCCGGCCGTCCCGCCCGTCCCGCTTCCGCTCGTCCCGCTCGTTCCGTTCGTCCCGGTCACGGCGATCACCTCCACTGCCAGGCTGCGCCGGACGACGGACGGGAGGCAACTTTCGTTGCTGTTTCGGCAACGCCTTCCGGGCGGGAGCGGATCCCGTGCCCTGTCCCCCCTTGCCCTGGAGTGCGCTCCAACTCCTAGGGTCGGCAGCCGCGGCACCGCTTCACAGCACCGCCGCCCACCGCTCCACCGCACCGACACACCGACACACCCAGGGGGACCACCACCATGCGCTACCGCACGCTGGGCGGCACCGGCATCGAGGTCAGTGCCCACTGCCTCGGCACCATGATGTTCGGCGCGATCGGCAACCCCGACCACGACGACTGCGCCCGGATCGTCCACACCGCGCTCGACGCGGGCATCAACTTCGTCGACACCGCCGACATGTACTCGGCCGGCGAGTCCGAGGAGATCGTCGGCAAGGCGCTCCAGGTCCGCGGCGACCGCGACGACGTCGTGCTCGCCACCAAGGTGCACTTCCCGATGGGCGAGGGCCGCAACCGGGGCGGCAACTCCCGCCGCTGGATCGTCCGCGAGGTCGAGGAGAGCCTGCGCCGGCTGCGCACCGACCGGATCGACCTCTACCAGGTGCACCGGCCCGACCCCGGCACCGACCTGGAGGAGACCCTCGGCGTGCTCGGCGACCTGGTGCGGGCGGGGAAGATCCTCGCCTTCGGCTGCTCGACCTTCCCCGCCGAGGAGATCGTCGAGGCCCACCACGTCGCCGAGCGGCGCGGCCTGTCCCGGTTCCGGACCGAGCAGCCCCCCTACTCGCTGCTCGCGCGCGGTGTCGAACGGGACGTCCTGCCGACCGTGCAGCGGCTCGGCATGGGGGCGCTGACCTGGTCACCACTCGCCTCCGGCTTCCTCACCGGCCGCTACCGCAAGGGCCGGCCGGTCGACCTGAGCAGCGGCCGGGCGGCCCTGATGCCGGCCCGGTTCGACCCGGCGCTGCCCGTCAACCAGGCCAAGCTGGACGCCGTCGAGCAGCTGACCGCGCTCGCCGGGGACCTCGGCCGCACCCTGCCCGAACTGGCCGTCGCGTTCCCGCTCGCGCACCCGGCGGTCACCTCGGTGATCATCGGCCCCCGCACCCACGGCCAGCTGACGGCCGCCCTGAAGGGCGCCGACCTCGTCCTCGACGACGCCGCCCTGGACCGGATCGACGCCATCGTCCCGCCGGGCACCAACGTCTACCACCCGGACGGCGTCTGGCAGCCCCGGCCGCTCACCGACCCCACCCTGCGCCGCCGCCTCCCCGCCGACCGCCCGGCGGCCGGGTGAGCGCCGCCGCGGAACCCGCGCCGCGGTGCCGGCACGGCGTCCGGCCCGCCGGGGCGCCCCCCGAACGCCACCGGCCGTCCCCCGGGGCTCAGGTCCGCAGGAGGTCGATCACGCCGGTGAGGCTCTCCTCCCCGCTCCCCTCCGCCAGCCGTCGCCGCATCAGCTCGAAGTAGGGCGAGAGCAGCTCCGCGCTCACGCCCTGCTCCTCGGCGGTGCGCAGGAACGTCGGCACGCCGGCGACCTGCATCGCCAGGTTGGAGACGACGTCCCGGGTGTAGTCGCCGGCCGCCAGCTCCCCGGCGGTGGCGGCGACCGAGCCGGTCATCGCGGTCAGCCAGGAGGAGAGCAGCGGGGCGAGCCCGACCGGGTCGACGGCCTCCGCCCGGACCAGCGCGAAGGCGTGCGCGACGCCCGCGAACATGCCGTACATCGCGCTCAGCAGCGCCACGTCGTACAGCGCGGCCAGGCCGGCGTCCTCGCCCACGTACCGGGTGCCGGCCGGGACGGCGAGGGCCGCGCGGTGCTCCTCGAACGACCCGCGCGAGCCGCTGTAGAAGACGTACGGGCCCGCCGCCGGGACGCCGATCATCGGCGGCACCGCCATGATGCCACCGTCCAGGTAGCGGGCGCCCCGGCCGGTCACCCAGCGGGCCCGGTCACGGGCCGTGCCGGGGGTGCCGGTGACCAGGTTGACGACGTCCCGGCCGGTGAGGTCGACGCCGGACAGCGCCTCCTCGACCGAGGCGTCGTCGAGCAGGCAGACCACCACCAGCCGGTTGGCGGCGACCGCCCCGGCCGCGGTGGCGGCGACGGCGGCGCCCTTCGCGGCGAGCGGTTCGGCGCGGGCGGCGGTGCGGTTCCAGACGGTCAGCGGGTGCCCGGCCGCGAGCCAGGCCCCGGCCAGCGCGGTCCCCATCGCACCGAGGCCGAGCAGGGTGAGCGGGGCCGGCGGAGTCTCGGCGGGGGTTCCGGCGGGGGTTCCGGACGGGGCGTCAGCAGTGTTGTCGGTCATGCCGATCAGCCTGCTTCCGGGCCCACCGGCGCTCAAGTACGCACTTCGGAGTGGGTGGTTACCCTGGGGTGAGCGAGCAGGCCGGCGAAGGGGTGGGTGGACAGGACATGGCGACCGTGCCGAGGCCCGGCGCACACGTGTGCGGGATCGACGCCGCGATGGACGTGATCGGCGGCAAGTGGAAGGTGCTGATCCTCTGGGCGCTGGCCGAGCGGCCGAGCCGGCGCTTCGGCGAGCTGCGCCGGGACGTGCCGGGGATCACCGAGAAGGTGCTGGCCGCCCATCTGCGAGAGCTGGAGGCGGACGGCATCGTGCACCGCGCGTCGTACGACGAGGTGCCGCCGCGCGTGGAGTACTCGCTCACGCCGGCCGGGCGGCGGCTCAACGAGGCGCTGGCCCCGCTGGGTGCCTGGGGGCGGGAGTACGTACGGGACGGCCGGCCGGACCCGGTCGGCGCGTAGCGGCCCGCGGGGTCCGGCCGGCCGTCGGGCCCGCGTCGGACGGGTGCCGGGCGGCGCGCGTCGGGTGACAGGTGCCGGAAGACGCGTGCCGGGCACCGGAGGGATCGTGTCAGGCGATCGAGGCGGAGACGATCGCCGCCACCGCGAGGTTGCAGCTGGCCGTCACCCAGACCGCCGGGTGCGGCTCCGGGTCGACCAGGATCGCGCCCAGCTTGCCCGGCGTCAGCACGTCCACCACCCAGAACGCGACCGCCATCAGCACCAGGCCCAGCACGCCGAAGGCGGCGGTGGAGGCCAGGCCCTTCCCGAAGTCCTCGTAGGTGTAGAGGATCGCGGTGAAGACGATGCCGCCGATCCCGAGCAGCGCCGAGCTGAGCAGCACGGCGGCGTTGCGGTTGCGCTCCACCCAGATCTGGTGGCCGAGCTTGCCCGGCGTCAGCACGTCCACCAGGACGATGCCGAGGAGCAGCAGGACGACACCGACGCCGCCGAAGACCGCCGCCGCGCCGAGACCGTTCAGGATGTCGTTCATGGGTGTGGCCCCCCGGGTCCGTTTGGCAGGTCGCAGGCCGTGGGGCGGGCCGCCCGGGCGGGGGCCGGAGCCACGGTCAAGGATCGGCAAAAGATAACCCATCGGGGCCGGCTCCGGACGGGGAACGGGGGCCCCTCCCGTGGGGTCCCGGCCCGCGCGTACCATCGGACGCCATGACCCAGCCGCCGCCCGCCAGTCCCGCGCCGAGACCGGACGCCGGCGTCCGCCGCCCGGCCGTGCCGGGCCCGGCCCTCCCCGGAACCGCCGGCACCCCCGCACCGTCCGCCGCTCCTGCCGTCGCCCCCGGCAGCGCCACCCGCCGCCGCTCCGGCGTCGTCGCCCTCGGCATGGTCGGCACCCTCGCGCTGGCGCTGTCCGGCTGCTCCTCCTCCGGCGGCACGCCGAGCCGCTGCGTCGACCCGGGCACCCTCAAGGTCCTCGACAGCCACTCCTGCGCGGCCGGCAGCGGCGTCACCGCCGGCCGCTGGTACTACTGCGGCTCCGGCGGCACGACCGTCTCCGGCGGCACCTTCGACAAGGCCGCCGCCAAGCGCGGCGGCTTCGGCTGCCCGAAGGGCTCCAGCGGCTCGGGCGGGGGCTGATCCGCCGTGCGCCGCCGAACCGTCGAACCGCGCCGGGACTGGCTGGCCACCGTCGAGGGGCAGGGCCTGATCTACGCGATGTGCTCGGACCCCTGCAACCAGGGCGGCCCGCACGCCTACTGGGACGAGTCCGCCTACTACGAGTTCTCGCTGCCCGAGGTGGAGGCACTGGAGGAGGTGGTCGAGGAACTGCACGAGCTGTCCCTGGCCGCCGCCGGCCACGTGGTGCGCACCGGCCGGTTCGCCGACTACGGCATCACCGACCCCCGGCTGGCCGCCGCCGTCGCCGAGTCCTGGCACCGCCGCGACGAACAGCCCTCCGTCTACGGGCGGTTCGACCTGGCGTACGACGGGGCCGGCCCGGCGAAGCTGTTCGAGTACAACGCCGACACCCCGACCTCGCTGATCGAGGCGGCCGGCCCGCAGTGGTTCTGGATGGAGGAGCGCTTCCCGCAGGCCGACCAGTGGAACTCGCTGCACGAGCGGTTGGTCGCCTCCTGGGCCCGGCAGAAGCACCTGCTGCCGCCCGGCCCGGTGCACTTCGCGCACTCGCGCGGCGACACCGAGGGCGAGGACTGGATGACCACCCTCTACCTCCAGGAGTGCGCCGAGCAGGCCGGCATCGAGACCGTCGGCATCGCCATGGAGGACATCGGCTGGGACGCCCTGTCCGGCCGCTTCGTCGACCTCGACCACCGCTTCATCCGCTCCGCGTTCAAGCTCTACCCGTGGGAGTGGCTGGCCTCCGACGAGTTCGGCGAGCAACTGCTGGACGTCATCGACCACGGCGGCTCCACCGGCTCCACCCTGTGGATCGAACCGGCCTGGAAGATGCTGCTCTCCAACAAGGCCCTGCTGGCCGTCCTCTGGGAGCTCAACCCGGGCCACCCCAACCTGCTCCCCGCCTACCTGGACGGCCCGCGCGAACTCGCCGCACCGGACGGCCCCGGCTACGCCGCAAAGCCGCTGCTGGGCCGGGAGGGCGCGGGCGTGCGCATCGTCGAGCCGGGCGGCCGCGAGACCCGCCTCGCCGACTGGGCCGGCGACCCGGACCGCTACGGCGCCGAGGGCCACTGCTACCAGCAGCTGCACCCGCTGCCCGACTTCGACGGCAACCGCCCCGTCCTCGGCACCTGGGTCGTCGACGGCGAGGCCGCCGGCCTGGGCATCCGGGAGACCGACGACAGCCCCATCACCCACCAGGGCGCCCGCTTCCTCCCCCACCTCATCGTCTGACCCCGGGCCCGGCCCCGGCCCCGGGTCGCGGAATGCCGGCGGCCACCGTGCTGTTTGATTGGCCCATGGCATCTCGTGCACGTGTACGCGCTCCCGAGCTGGTCGGGGCAGGCGGTTGGCTGAACACCGGCGGCAAGGAGCTCACGCTCGCCGACTTCCGGGGCAAGATCACCGTCCTGGACTTCTGGACGTTCTGCTGCATCAACTGTCTGCACGTCCTGGACGAGCTGCGGGAGCTGGAGGAGAAGCACCGCGACACCGTGGTGATCGTCGGAGTGCACTCGCCCAAGTTCGTGCACGAGGCCGACCACCGGGCGGTGGTGGACGCGGTGGACCGGTACGAGGTGCACCACCCGGTGCTGGACGACCCGGCGCTCGCCACCTGGAAGCAGTACGCGGTGCGGGCCTGGCCGACGCTGGTGGTGATCGACCCGGAGGGGTACGTGGTCGCCCAGCACGCCGGCGAGGGCCACGCGCACGCCATCGCCCGGCTGGTCGAGGAGCTGGAGGCGGAGCACACGGCCAAGGGGACGCTGCGGCGCGGCGACGGCCCGTATGTGGCGCCCGAGCCGGTCGCCGGGGAGCTCAAGTTCCCGGGCAAGGCGGTCCGGCTGCCGAACGGGAACCTCCTGGTGGCCGACTCCGGGCACCACCGCCTGGTCGAGCTGGAGCCGGACGGCGAGACCGTGGTGCGCCGGATCGGCGACGGCGTGCGCGGTCTGGTGGACGGCACCGAGCCCCGGTTCAGCGAGCCGCAGGGCCTCGTGCTGCTGCCGGAGGGCACCGCCGGGTACGACGTGGTCGTCGCCGACACCGTCAACCACGCGCTGCGCGGCGTCCGGCTGGCGGACGGCAGCGTGACCACCCTGGCCGGCACCGGCAAGCAGTGGTGGCAGGGCTCCGCGACCGCGGGCCCGGCCCGCGAGGTGGACCTCTCCTCGCCGTGGGACGTCGCCTGGTTCGACGGCCGGGTGTGGATCGCGATGGCCGGCGTCCACCAGCTGTGGGCCTACGACCCGGCCGCCGGCACGGTCGGCGTCGCGGCCGGCACCACCAACGAGGGTCTGGTCGACGGACCCGCCGCCGAGGCCTGGTTCGCCCAGCCCTCCGGCCTGGCCGTCTCGGCGGACGGCGAGCGGCTCTGGGTCGCCGACGCCGAGACCTCCGCCGTGCGCTGGGTTTCACGTGAAACCAAGGAGGTGCACAGCGCCGTCGGCACCGGCCTCTTCGACTTCGGGCACCGCGACGGCGCGGCCGGGCAGGCGCTGCTCCAGCACCCGCTGGGCGTCACCGTGCTGCCGGACGGCTCGGTGGCCGTCAGCGACACCTACAACCACGCGCTGCGCCGCTACGACCCGGCGAGCGGCGAGGTCAGCACGCTGGCCACCGACCTGCGCGAGCCGTCCGGCGCGGTGCTGGTCGACGGCGACATCGTGGTGGTCGAGTCCGCCCGGCACCGGCTGACCCGGCTGCGGCTGCCCGAGGAGGCCGTCCGGGTGGACGCGGTGGCGCACCGCACCCGGCGGGCCGCCACCGAGGTCGCACCGGGCGCGCTGCGGCTGGACGTGGTCTTCCAGGCCCCCACCGGCCAGAAGCTGGACGAGCGCTACGGCCCGTCCACCCGGCTGCTGGTCAGCGCGACCCCGCCCGAGCTGCTGGTGTCCGGTGCCGGCGCGGACACCGCGCTCTCCCGCGAGCTGGTGCTCTCCGCGGAGGTGACCGAGGGCGTGCTGCACGTCTCGGCGATGGCGGCGTCCTGCGACGACGACCCGGCGATCGAGTACCCGGCCTGCCACGTCCACCAGCAGGACTGGGGTGTGCCGGTGCGGCTCACCGCCGACGGCACGCGCCGGCTGCCGCTGGTGCTGGCGGGCATGGAGTGACGACCGCCCCGGGCACCCCCGGGCGGCGACGGACGGAGGGGCCCGGCGGACATCGCGTCCACCGGGCCCCTCCGTCGGTGCTCAGCCCTCCAGGAACGCCTTGATCGCGCTCGCCAGCAGGTACGGGTCCTCCGCGCCGCAGAGCTCGCGCGCCGAGTGCATGGAGAGCGCGGCGATGCCGCAGTCCACGGTCTGGATGCCGAGGCGGGCCGCGGTGATCGGGCCGATCGTCGTCCCGCAAGGCATGGCGTTGTTGGAGACGAAGCTCTGCCACGGCACGCCGGCCCGCTCGCAGGCCTCCGCGAACACCGCGCGGCCGACGCCGTCGGTGGCGTACCGGTTGTTGACGTTGACCTTGAGGATCGGCCCGCCGTTCGGCAGCGGGTGGTGGCCCGGCTCGTGCCGCTCGCTGTAGTTCGGGTGGACGGCGTGGCCCATGTCGGAGGAGAGGCAGACGGTGCCGGCCAGCGCCCGGGCCCGGTCCTCCAGACCGCCGCCGCGCGCGTACACGCTGCGCTCCAGGACGTTGCCGAGCAGCGGGCTCTGCGCGCCGGTGTCCGACTCGCTGCCGGTCTCCTCGTGGTCGAAGGCGGCCAGCACCGGGATGTACGGCAGCGCGACGCCGTCCGTCCCGGCGGCGGTCGCCACGGCGGCGAGCGCGGCGGTGGCGGCGTGCACCGAGAGCAGGTTGTCCAGCCGCGGACCGGCCAGCAGCTCGCGGTCCCGGCCCAGGTAGGAGGCGGGCTGGACGTCGTGGGTCATGAGGTCCCAGCCGGTCACCTCGGCGACGTCGACCCCGGCGCGCTCGGCGACGTAGGCGATCAGCCCGCCCTCGTCGACCGGGCCGAGGCCCCAGATCGGCGTGAGGTGGCGCTGCTTGTCGAGCTTCATGCCCTCGTTGACCTGGCGGTCCAGGTGGATCGCCAGCTGCGGGACGCGCAGCAGCGGCTCGTCCAGCTGGACCAGCCGCCGGCTGCCGTCGCGCAGGGTGAGCCGCCCGGAGAGGCCGAGGTCCCGGTCGAGCCAGGTGTTGAGCGGCACCCCGCCGTAGATCTCCACCGCGACCTGCCGCCAGCCAGCCGACCCGGTGTCGGGGATCGGCTTGACCCTGAGGTTGGGTGAGTCGGTATGGGTGCCGACCACCCGGAACGGTGTTTCCGGTCCCGCGCCGTCCGGTACGTACCAGGCGATCAGCGCGCCGCCGCGGACGACGTACCGGCCGCCGGCCAGACCGTCCCAGGCGTCCGTTTCCAGCACCTGTCGGAAGCCGGCTTTCTCCAGACGCTCGGCCGCGCTCGCGACCGCGTGGTAGGGCGACGGCGAGGTGCCGAGGAAGGCGATCAGGTCATCGGTGTGCGTCCGGTCGAAGAAGGCCTGGCGGGCGGCGGTCGACATGCTGCTCCTGGGTCGAGGGAGGGCCGAAGGCCGAAATGGGGGATCGGCTTCGCACTCTGAGCATATGCCCGTACACGGACATGACACTCGGAGCATCCCAACGGATGCAGAACGCAGACAGAAACGTGAACTGCCGCCGCACGCCCGTCCGTCACCGAGTGCGTCCGCGCGGGCACACAGCCGCGCCGAACACCCGTCAGCTCGCCGTCCGCAGTCCCTCCGGCCTCCTCGCCGACCCGTCCACCGGCAGCTCCGGGAGGACCGCCGGCACCGCGCCCGCCGGCACCGCGCCCGCCGGCCGGGCGGCGGGCGGCGGGCGGCGAACCGCAGCAGGCCCGCAGCAGCACCCCGCGGACCGCCGGGTCCCAGCCCGCCAGGTCGACCCCGCCGACCGGTTCGAACAGCAGGAGCACCTCGGTACCGGTCAGCTCCGGCAACCCGACCGACCGACAGTCCCCGCTATTCCCGTCTATTCCCAGCAGACTCTCCGCACGCGACACTTGGTCTCATCAAGTGTCATGGGAGACATCATTGTTGACGATCAGTTCGGGCGAATCCGAGTCCGGCGGCGAGAGCGCGACGGAGGCGTTCACGACGCCGCCGGGCCGTTCCCGCACCGCCCGCCGCAAGCGGGTACTGCTGGTCGTGGCGGCCGTGGCCGCACTGCTCTCGGTGGGTGGGCTCGGAGCGGCGACGCTGGTGAAGTCACCGGCCGAGCGGGCCGCCCGGGCTGCTCCGCCGCCCAACAGCCTGATCACCGCGCCGGTCGTCAGCCGAGTGCTGAACCGGTCGGTGCCGACCCGGGGCGTCGTCTACCCGCCGACGCGGTACGACATCGTGCCCGGCAGCGCCTCGGCGGAGGTCACCCAGCTGTACGTCTCCAAGCTGACCGTGAGAACCGGGGACACGGTTGCCAGTGGCCGGCTGCTGGCCGAGGTCTCCGGGCAGCCGCTGATCGCACTGAAGGGTCCGGTGCCCGCCTACCGGGACATCAGGCCCGGCAGCAGCGGCCCGGACGTGGGCGAGCTCCAGGAGGCCCTGACGGAGCTGGGGTTCTCCGTCGGGGCGGACGCCGGGGGGGAGTTCGGGGCCGGCACCGCCAAGGCGGTCACCGAGTTCTACCGACGGCTCGGCTATCCGGCCCCGACCACCGGCGCCGCCACCCAGCAGGCGGTCGACGCCGCGCAGAAGGCGGTGGACGCGAGCCGGCAGGCCGTCGACACGCTCACCGCGCAGAAACGGGCCGGGCAGGCGGCGCCACCGGCCGCGCCGGTGCCCACCGGCACACCCGCCGGCACGCCCACCGCACCCACCGAGCCCACCGCACCCACCGTGCCCTCGACGCCGGCCGCCGCCCCCGCCGCCCCGCCGGCCGGCGGCGACCTCGACCAGCAGATCGCGGCCGCGAAGAAACAACTGACCGCCGACCGCGCCGCCCTGGCCAAGGCCGCCGCCGTCAACGGCCCCATGGTGCCCGCGGCCCACGTCGCCTTCCTGCCGGCCCTGCCCGCCCCGGTCACCGCGGTCAACGGCCAGGTCGGCTCGCCGGCCTCCGGCACCCTGCTCTCGCTCACCAGCGGCGGGCTCAGTCTGACCGGGCAGCTGACCCCCGCCCAGGCGACCGGGGTGAAGCCGGGCATGGCCGTGGAGATCCTCGCCGAGGACACCGGCACCAGGCTCACCGGCACGGTCGCGGAACTCGGCGCCCCGACCACCACCGCCCCGGCCGGCCGGGTGATCACCCTGGGAGGTGCCACCGCCGCAGGGGCCGGTCAGGCCGGTGGCGCCGGCGCCGCCCCTCCCGGCCAGAACAACCAGGGCGCGAACCCCGCCGGAGCGGCCGCACCGTCCTACGTCCCCCTCGCGGTGACCCCCGCCGCCCCGCTGCCCGCCGAGCTGAACGGCAGGAACGTCCGGCTCACCGTCCTCAAGGACAACGCCGACCAGCCCGTCACGGCCGTCCCGGTCGCCGCGATCTCCACCAACGCGTCGGGCCGGACCTCGGTCACCACGGTGGACGCCGCCGGACGCCGGACCACCGTACCGGTGACCACCGGGGTGTCCGCCGACGGCCTGGTCGCCGTCACCCCGGCCGACGGCGCGGTGCTCGGGCCCGGCGACCAGGTGGTGGTCGGCAAGTGACCGGACCGCCCGTCCACCGGAGCCCCGGCGGCCCGCCCGTCCACGACTGTCCCGCCGAACCGCCCGTGATCGCCCTGCACGGGGTCGGGCGCTCCCACCCCGGGGATCCGCCCGTCACCGCGCTGCACCCCTGCGACCTCACCGTCCGCCGCGGCGACTACCTGGCCGTCACGGGCCCGTCCGGCTCCGGCAAGTCCACCCTGCTGCACCTGCTCGGGCTGCTCGACAGCCCCAGCCGGGGCCGCTACGAGCTGGACGGCATCGACACCGGCGGTCTGCGCGACCGGGACCGCTCGACCCTGCGCGGCCGGCGGATCGGCTTCGTCTTCCAGTCCTTCCACCTGCTGCCGCACCGCACCGCCGAGGAGAACGTGCTGCTCGCCCAGCTCTACAACCGCACCCCGGCCAGGACCCGCCGGGCCGCCGCGCTGGAGGCACTGCACCGGGTCGGCCTCGGGCACCGGACGGACGCGCTGCCCACCACCATGTCGGGCGGCGAGCGCCAGCGGGTGGCGATCGCCCGGGCCCTGGTCAACCGCCCCAGCCTGCTGCTCTGCGACGAGCCGACCGGCAACCTGGACTCGGCCAACGCCGCGGCGGTGCTGGACCGGTTCGACCGGCTGCACGCGGAGGGCTTCACCCTGGTCGTGATCACCCACGATCCGGCCGTGGCGGACCGGGCCGGCCGCCGGATCGGCATCCGGGACGGGCGGCTCACCCCGCTGCCCGGTCCGGACGCCGCGGCGGAAGGGGCGGGTGCCCGGTGAAGCGCACCCCGCTCCACGAGCCGTCCTCCCGGCTGGGACTGCGCGACCTCGGTTCGGAGTCGCTGGCCGGCATCCTGCAGCGCCCCGGCCGCTCGGTGCTGACCGTCCTCGGCACCGTGCTCGGCATCGGCGCGTTCGTCACGGTGCTCGGCCTCACCGCGACCGCCTCCGGCCAGATCGGCGAGCAGTTCGGCCTGACCAGGGCCACCACGGTGGACGTCGACGACCGGCCCCGGACGGACGGGGTCGCGCCGGGTGCCAACCCGCCGACGAACTTCCCGGCCGACACCGACACCCGGCTCGCCCGGATCGACGGCGTCCGCTCGGGCGGGGTCTGGTGGCCGCTGCCCGGCGCCCCGGCGGTCTCCGGCCGCCCGGGCGGGGAGAGCGAGGGCACCGGCCTCGCCGTCCTCGCCGCCACGCCGGGCGCGGTCGCGGCGATGGAGCCGACCCTGACGGCCGGCGTCACGATGGACCCGTTCGTCCAGGAGACCGCCCAGCCGGTCGTCCTGCTGAGCAGGGCCGCCGCGACCCGGCTGGGCGTCGGCCGGCTCGACGCCCAGCCGGCGGTCTTCATCGACTCGCTGCCGTACACGGTGATCGGCATCTACTCGGACGTCCGGCGGCAGCCCGGCGCGCTGCTCGGCATGATCGTCCCGGCGAGCACCGCGCTGGCGCGGTACGGCAACCCGGGCGGCGAGCCGGACCGGACGGCCCGGGGGCTGATCGCGACCCGGGCCGGCGCGGCCCCGGTGGTGGCCGCGCAGGTGCCGGTCGCGCTGCGGCCGGACGCCCCGGACGCGTTCACCGTGCTCCCGCCGCCGGACCCGCACAGCCTCCAGGACAGGGTGACCTCGGACCTCACCGGACTGTTCCTCGCGCTGGCCGCGATCTGTCTGCTGGTCGGCGCGGTCGGCATCGCCAACACCACGCTGGTGGCGGTGCTGGAGCGCACCCAGGAGATCGGCCTGCGCCGCTCGCTGGGTGCCCGGACCGGGCACATCGCCGCCCAGTTCCTCACCGAGTCCACCGTGCTGGGGACGCTCGGCGGGCTGATCGGCACCGGCCTGGGGGTGACGACGGTGGTCGCGGTCGCCGCCGCCCGGGACTGGACCGCGGTGCTCCAGCCCGCCGTGACCCTGCCGGCGCCGCTCATCGGCACCGCGGTCGGGCTGCTCGCCGGTCTCCACCCGGCGCTGCGGGCCGCGCGCACCGACCCGCTGCAGGCGCTGCGCGCGGCCTGACCGGGCGCGGCCCTGCCGTGCGCCGACGGCGCCGCACCGCACCGCCGCAACCGCAACCGCTACCGCAACCACAGACGAACGCGGACGAACGCGGACGAACGCGGACGCGCCGAAGGGCCCGGTCGGGGGACCGGGCCCTTCGGCGCGAGGGTGGGTCAGGCGGTCTTCGGGGCCGGCGTCAGAACGCCTCCTCCGCCAGCTCCATGATCTCGTTGTCGATGCCCTCGGCGATCAGCCGCTGCGAGGCCACGGTCGGCAGCACGTTCCTGGCGAAGAAGCGGGCGGCCGCCACCTTGCCCCGGTAGAACTGCACGTCCTTCCCGGAGGCGCCGGCCTCCAGCTTGGCCAGGGCCACCGCGGCCTGGCGCAGCAGCAGCCAGCCGACCACGACGTCGCCGGAGACCATCAGCAGGCGGGTGGTGTTGAGGCCCACCTTGTACATGTTCCGGACGTCCTGCTCGACCGAGGAGAGGTCGGCGAGCAGCTTGCCGACGACGGCCTCCAGGTCCCCGGCGGCCTTGGCGAGCAGCTCGCGCTCGGCGGCGAGGGCGTCGCCGCCCTCGGCGGCACCGAGGAACTTCTGGATCTGCTCGGACAGGGCGGTGAGCGCCTGGCCACCGTCCTTGACGATCTTGCGGAAGAAGAAGTCCTGGCCCTGGATGGCCGTGGTGCCCTCGTAGAGGGTGTCGATCTTGGCGTCCCGGATGTACTGCTCGATCGGGTACTCCTGCAGGTACCCGGAGCCGCCGAAGGTCTGCAGGGACTGGGCGAGCTGCTCGTAGGACTTCTCCGAGCCGTAGCCCTTGACGATCGGCAGGAGCAGGTCGTTGAGGCGCTCGGCGGCCTCGTCGTGCTCGCCGCGCAGCTTGGCGGCCGTCATGTCGTCCTGGACCGAGGCGGTGAACAGCACCAGGGCGCGCATGCCCTCGGCGTACGCCTTCTGGGTCAGCAGCGAGCGGCGGACGTCCGGGTGGTGGGTGATGGTGACGCGCGGGGCGGTCTTGTCCAGGAACTGCGAGATGTCGGCGCCCTGCACGCGCTCCTTGGCGTACTCCAGCGCGTTCAGGTAGCCGGTGGAGAGGGTGGCGATGGCCTTCGTGCCGACCATCATCCGGGCGAACTCGATGATCTTGAACATCTGGCGGATGCCGTCGACCTTCTCGCCGAGCAGCCAGCCCTTGGCCGGGTGCTTGGCGCCGAAGGTCATCTCGCAGGTGTTCGAGGCCTTGAGGCCCATCTTGTGCTCGACGTTGGTGGCGTAGACGCCGTTGCGCTCGCCCAGCTCGCCGGTCCGCCAGTCGAAGTCGAACTTGGGGACGATGAACAGGCCCAGGCCCTTGGTGCCGGGCTTGCCGCCCTCGGGGCGGGCCAGCACCAGGTGGACGATGTTCTCGGACATGTCGTGCTCGCCCGAGGTGATGAAGCGCTTGACGCCCTCGATGTGCCAGGAGCCGTCCTCCTGGCGGACCGCCTTGGTGCGGCCGGCGCCCACGTCCGAACCGGCGTCCGGCTCGGTGAGGACCATGGTGGAGCCCCAGAGCCGGTCGGTCATCCGCCGGGCGACCTCAAGCTGCTCCTCGGTGCCCTCCTCGGCGATGACGCCGGCGAAGGCCGGGCCGGAGGAGTACATCCAGATGGCCGGGTTGGAGCCGAGGATCTGCTCCGCGAAGGCCCAGATCAGCGAGTTCGGGGTGACCTGGCCGCCGATCGACTCCGGGATGCCCAGGCGCCACCACTCGGCGTCCATGAAGGTCTGGTAGCTCTTCCGGAAGGCGGCCGGGACCGGCGCGGTGCTGGTCTCCGGGTCGAACACCGGGGGGTTGCGGTCGGTGTCGGCGAAGGACGCGGCGAGGTCGTTCTCGGCGAGGCGCGCGATCTCGCCCAGGATGTTCTTCGCGGTCTCGACGTCCATGTCCGCGAACGGTCCGGTGCCGTACACCTGGTCGCGGCCGAACACCTCGAAGAGGTTGAACTCCACGTCCCGCAGGTTGGACTTGTAGTGACCCATGGCCGTTTTCTCCGGTTCGTCGCTTCCGGGAGAACGCCGCGTTCGGGCGCCCCGTACCCACCAGTAGGCCTCATGATGCTACCCAGCGGTAACTTGTTTCAAGCCCCCGTCACCGAATCCTCCCGGGATTCCGCCGTGAACGTGGTCACGTCCCACAATCCGGGGCGGCCACTCCTTGTCAGGATCGGCGCCCGCGCGGGCGGGCGCGCTCCCGATAGCCTGTCCGTGTGTACGGCTATGACCAGAACGCGTACCCGGGCGACCCCTACCAGCAGGCGGGGCCGCAGCCGGGCATGAACGGCATGCCCGGCCCCGGCCCGTACGGCGAGCAGCCGCCGAGCGCACAGCAGTCCCTCTACCCGGAGCCGTCCCCGCCGTCCCTGGCGGACGCCGTCCGGGCCTTCACCACCGGCTCGATGGCGGTGGAGGACTTCCAGGCCATCTTCATCACCTCCAAGGTGCACTGCCCGCGCGGCGAGCGGCCGGGCTTCCTGGCCCTGCACAACACGCCGACGCCGGTGATCCCGATGTTCAGCTCGCTGAAGGAACTGCGCCGGTACGCCGGCAAGGACTCCAAGCACTTCACCGTCACCGGCGCCGAGGTCCTCGACCTGCTGCCGACCGGCTACGGCTTCGCGCTGGACATGGAGGGCGAGCACCGGATGGTGTTCGACGCCAAGGCGGTCGAGCAGATGGTCGACTTCACGATGCGGCGGATGTACGGCTGACGGAGGATGGACGAGGGCCCGCCCGCCCCGACGGCGGGCCGCCCGGAGCGCGTCGCGCGACCATTTGGTTCAACTTTCAACTTGCTTCTTGTTGAGCATTGAACTAATCTCGTGGACGCAGGCCAGAGGAAAATCCCCCGAAGGAGGCCGACATGCCCGCCGTGACCGTCGAGAACCCGCTGACCCTCCCGCGCGTCGCCACCCCGGACGCCGCCACCTCGACCGCCCGCCCGGTCCTCACCGTGGCCACCGCCCCCGAGGGCTTCGAGGGCGAGGGCTTCCCCGTCCGCCGCGCCTTCGCCAAGATCAACCAGAAGTACCTGGACCCGTTCATCATGATGGACCAGATGGGCGAGGTGGACTACGCGGCCGGGGAGCCGAAGGGGACCCCCTGGCACCCGCACCGCGGCTTCGAGACCGTCACCTACATCATCGACGGGACCTTCATCCACCGGGACTCGCACGGCGGCGGCGGCACCATCACCGACGGTGACACCCAGTGGATGACCGCCGGCTCGGGCCTGCTGCACATCGAGACCCCGCCGGAGTCCCTGGTGCGGTCCGGCGGCCTGTTCCACGGCCTCCAGCTGTGGGTGAACCTGCCCGCCTCGGACAAGATGATCACCCCGAAGTACCAGGACATCCGCGGCGGCAGCGTCAAGCTGCTCAGCACCGACGACGGCGGCGCGCTGCTGCGCGTGATCGCCGGCGAGCTGGACGGCCACCAGGGCCCGGGCACCACCTTCACCCCGATCACCATGATCCACGCCTCGATCAACCCCGGCGCCCAGATCACCCTGCCCTGGCGCTCCGACTTCAACGCCCTCGCCTACGGCCTCGCCGGCAACGGCTCGGCCGGCACCGACCACCGCCCCTTCCACCGCGGCCAGGCCGTCGTCTTCGGCGACGGCGACTCGATCACCCTGCGCGCGGACGGGAAGCAGGACTCCCGCGACGACAACTTCGAGGTCGTCCTCCTCGGTGGCCTCCCGATCCGCGAGCCGGTCGCCCACTACGGCCCGTTCGTGATGAACAGCCACCGCGAACTCCAGCAGGCCATGGAGGACTTCCAGGCCGGCCGCCTCGGCACCATCCCCGCCGACGCCCGGTAGGAGTCACCCGGAACAGCACGGCCCGTGCGGACCCGCCCCGGAAGGCGGCGGGTTCACGCGGGCCGCGTTGCCCCGAACGGCTCCTGGAGACGGGCGTAGAGGGCCGAGGCGTCGTCGTGCGCCTTGCCGCGCGGCCAGCGCTCGCAGGCGGCGTCCGCCCGTTCCACCGCCCGCACCTGGGCGATCAGCTCGGCCGGTCCGCACTCCGCGAGCAGCCGCAGCGCGTCGCCCCAACTGCCCAGGCCGAAGCGCTCGGTGAACCGCGCGGCGCCGTCCGAGAGAGCGGCCACCGCGCGCAGTCCGTCCAGCGGGGCGAACCCGGTCTCGGCGTGCGCGGCCGCCCGCGGACTGGCGGCGGCGATCCACGGGCCGTGGCCGGAGTTGCGGGCGGCCCGGACCGCCAGCGTGTACTCCAGGTGCAGCGCGGCGCGCTCGGCGGATCCCGGCACCGTCGACCACACCTGCCGGCGCAGTTCCTCGCCGCCCGGGAAGCGCTGGTTGTCGCCGATCACCCGGGGCGGGCCGTCGACCGGCTCCAGGACCAGCAGCGAGTCGCCGAGCACCAGGTACTCCAGCGCCGACCCGTGCCGGCGGGCCGCGACCACCATCGCGGCCGGGGTGTTGGGGTGGGCGAGGTCGCAGCGCCCGCCGTGCAGGGCGGCCGTCTCGGCGATCGCGTCGGACAGGCACTCGGCGATCGAGCGGTCCGCGCGGTCGGTGAGCCGGGTCAGCAGGTGCACCCCGAGTCTGCGGACGTACCAGGCGGTGCCGTGGTGGCACCCCGACTCCAGACCGGTCGGCGAGCTCGAACCGTCGAGCAGGACGAGCGCCTCCGACGTGGCCGCCGCGAAGTCCTCGCTCACGCACTCCGGCCGCCGTGCTTCCCCTGCCAGCTGTACCTGCATCCCGACAGTGTGCGCGCCGGCGCGGCGCGAGCCCAGACCCGTGCACGCGCGGTGCCGCACTCCCCCGGTGGCAGCGCGGGTGATCCGGCCATACCGTCGGACCGGGGGTGGACTGTTCGGCCGATCCCGGCCCCGGGGGTTCGGGATCCCCTCCGGGGGACCCGCGCCCGCGGCTCCGACGACGAGGAGCGACGGATGTTCTGGGAGTTCATCGTGCTACTGGCCGCCTCGTTCGGCTTTCCGACCGCCGCGCTGCTCTTCCTGATCGGCGGGCCCCGCTTCCCCGACGAGCAGCGGCCCGGCCGGCGGTAACCCGGCCGGCCGGAGGCGGCGGCCCGGACGGCGGGGCGGCGGCCCCGGCACGGACGGTCCGCCGGGGACGTTCAGCGCACCGGTTCCGGGAGCGCCCAGGCCGGGTCGCGGCCCAGCAGGGCGAGCGCACGCTCGAACGGCCCGGCCGTGTCCCGCGGCGTCCGGACGGCGGCGAACGCCCGCCCCGGCGCCCGGTCCGCCGGTCCGGCCGGCACCGCCCCGGCCACCGCGAGCAGCGTCCGGGCCAGCTGCGGCTCCGCCTCCACGGCGGCCGTCAGCCGGTCCGGCGGGCCCAGTGCCGCCGCCACGTCCCAGGCGTGCACCAGGGTGTCCAGCAGGTGGAAGCCGACCGCCCGCTCGAACGGGACCGGACGGCCGGGGAGGATCTCCGGCAGCCAGAGCGGGGCCGGCCACCGGGCCGCGGCGGCGAGCGCGAACGCGGTGGTCAGCCGCGCCGCCGAGTGCCGGAAGGCACCGGCCGGATCGCCGTGCACCGGGACGTCGCGCCAGAGCGCGAGGTCCGGACCGGCGCCCCGGGCGGCCGCGGTGAAGCCGTCGTGCCGGCCGACCACGTGCTCCAGCAGCCGCCGCAGCGACCAGCCGGCGCACGGGGTCGGCAGCACCAGCTGCTCCGGCTGCACGGTGTCCACCACGCCGGCGGCCAGTTCCAGGGAGCGGGCGTGCAGTTCGAGCAGGCTCATCCCGCGTCCACCGCCGTCGCCGTCCCGGGCGCGTCAACCGCCCTCGCCGTCGCCGTCGCCGTCCCGGCGGACAGGAAGCCGATCACGTTGTCGAGCACGGTGGGCTCGGTGAGGATCCGCCGGTGCCCGAGGCCCCGGGTGACCAGCAGCTCCAGGCGCTCCCCGTAGGCCGCCCGCAGCCGGCGGGCCTCGGTGAACGGGACGACGTCGTCGTCCTCGTCGTGCGCCACCAGGATCGGCAGGCCGATCTGCCCGGGGTCGCGGGTGGCGTCGAAGTGCGCCCGGACGTCGGCGACCCCGGGGAACATCGCCCCGCTCTCCGCCAGTCGCGTCAACTCCCTCTCCACGGTGGCGTTCAGGCCGGCCCTGGCGCAGAAGGCGGCGGGCAGCCAGGAGATCCCGGCGACCCCGGCGACGGCGACCAGCCGCCGCGCCTCCAGGCCCTCGCGCAGCGCCAGGAAGGCCGCGTTGGCACCCATCGAGTGGGCGACGACCGCCTCGAAGGCGCCGTACTCCTCCTGGAGCCGCAGGGCGAGGGCCCGGTGGTCCAGCACGGTGGCGGTCCGCCCGCCGGAGTCCCCGTGCCCGGGGGCGTCGTAGCCGACGGCGCTCAGGCCGAGCGCGCGCAGCCGGGGCACGAGGTCGGCGAACCGGGACGCCCGGGACTGCCAGCCGTGCATCAGCAGGACGGGCCGGGCGCCGTCGCCCCAGCGGTGGACCACGACCGGTGCGCCGCGGTGACGGATCGTCCGGGTGACGGCCCGCGCGTGGACCTCGCGCTCCCGGGTGCGGACCCGGGAACGGCGCAGCGGGTGGCGGTAGAGCGCGAACGCGGCCCGGCCGGCGAGGCCGGGGGCGACGGACGCGGTGGTGTTCAGGGCGGTGCGGATCAGTGCGACGGCCGGGTCCATGCGGAACTCCTGTGGGTGCCGAGGGGCGAGAGCCGGACTCCGCGAGATATTAGCACGACCGTTCGTGCTTTTTTAGTGTCCCGGCGCTGCCCCCCGCTACCCTGGGCGGCACGGACGGAGTCCGGCGCACGGGCCGGAGAACTGGGGTGAGAAGTGGCCGGACCGAACACGCCGACCACCGACGGACGGGTCCTGCGCGGCGAGGAGACCCGCCGGACGGTCCTGCGCCGGGCCGTGGACATCGCCTCCGTCGAGGGTCTGGACGCACTGTCGATCGGCCGGCTCGCCGCCGACCTCGGACTCAGCAAGAGCGGCGTCTTCGCCGGCTTCGGCTCCAAGGAGGAGCTCCAGCTCGCCACCATCCGCGCGGCCCGGCGGATCTTCTCCGACGCCGTGCTCGACCCGATCGCCGCCGAACCCCCCGGCCTGCGCAAGGTCCGGCTGCTCTTCGAGTCCTGGCTCGCCTACTCGCGCGCCCGGGTGTTCCCCGGCGGCTGCTTCTTCTACGAGGTCACCGCCGAGTACGACGCCCGCCCCGGCCCGCTGCGGGACGCCCTCGCGGCCAACGGGCGGGAGTGGCGGGCCACCGTCCTCGGCCTGGTGAACGGCGCCCGCGACACCGGCGAACTGCGCGCCGACACCGACCCCGAGGACCTCGCGTTCACCCTGATCGCACTGCTGGAGAGCGCCAACCCGCTGGCCCTGCTGTTCGACGAGGACACCCCGTACGAGCGGGCGCACCGCGCCGCCCTGCGCCTGCTGCGCGCCGACGCCACCGACCCGGACTCGCCCGCGCTGGCCGGGTGACGCCCGGGCCGGGCCGGCGGCCGCTCAGGCGGTGTCCAGCACCCGCTCCAGGACGGCCGCCAGTGCGAGCAGCCGCTCGTCCGCCCCGGCCTCGCCGACCACCTGGAGGCCCAGCGGCAGCCCCTCCGCCGTCACCCCGGCGGGCAGGCTCAGCGCGGGCAGCCCCGCGCAGCTCCACGGCAGCGACATCACCGCGCTGCCGGTGCCGTCCAGCCCGAACGGGGCCGGGCCGGTCGCCGAGGGCGCCAGCAGCAGGTCCACCCCGGCCCGCCGCCGCTGCTCGGCGAGCCGCTCGCGGAAGGCCGAACGGGCCCGCAGCGCGGCCTCGTAGGCGGAGCGGGCGACCGCCCGGCCGTGCCGGACGGCGGCCACCGTCTCCGGCCGGTAGAGGCCGCCGAAGCGGTCGAACCACTCGGCGTGGGAGGCCGCCGTCTCGAAGCGGTTGATCGTCCGCGTCCACCGCTCCAGCTCGTCGAAGTCCGGCAGCAGATCGATCCGGCGGACCGTCAGTCCCCGTGCGGTCAGCAGCTCCAGCTGCCCTCGGAACGCCTCCCGCGCCTGCGCGCCGGCCCGCTCCAGGTACCGGCCGACCGGCACGCCGAGCACCGGCACGCCGTCGTCGCCGGCGGCCGCCGGGCGGTCGTCCCAGTCGTCGCAGAGCAGCGGGGCGGCCAGCGCGGCGCCCGCGAGGTCCGCGGTGAACAGACCGGGGGTGTCGAACGTCGGCGCGTTGGGGATCACGCCCGCCGACGGGATCCGCCCGTGCGTCGGCCGGAAGCCCACCACGCCGCAGTAGGCGGCCGGGCGGACCACCGAGCCGATCGTCTGGGTGCCGATCGCCAGCGGCACCAGCCCGGCCGCGACCGCCGCCGCGGAGCCGCTGCTGGAGCCGCCCGGGGAGTGGCCGGGATGGTGCGGGTTGCGGGTCGGGCCGGGGGCGGCACCCGCGAACTCGGCGGTCACCGTCTTGCCCGCGACCAGGGCGCCGGCCGCCCGCAGCCGGTCCACCACCGCGGCCTGCGGCCCGGCCAGGACGCCCGGCGGCAGCGCGGAGCCGGCGCGGGTGGGCAGGCCGTCCACCCGCACGACGTCCTTGACCCCGACGGCCACCCCGTACAGCGGCGGGGCGTGGGCCGGATCGGGGTGGCGGGCGGCGAGCGCCCGGGCCTCGGCCTGCAGCCGGTCCGCGCGGCCGGGCTCCGGCACGAAGGCGTGGATCAGCGGGTCCACCTGCTCGATCCGGGCGCACAGCCGGTCGACGTGGACGGCCGGGGCGGGGACACCCGCGCGCAGGGCGGCGGCCTCGCGGGTCAACGAGCGCGGCCGGACCAGGGACTGCTCCATGTCCATGGCGCCCACGGTAGACCCGGGCCCGCCGCGGCCGTTCACCGCACCACCGCCGGAGCCTCCGTCAGCCCGTCGGCCAGGCCGTTCCCGGCTCGCCGTCCGGCGGGCCCGGCCGGTGCTCGTCGGCCAGCCAGGGCGCCTCGCGCAACAGGTAGGCGCCGCAGGTGTGGCAGCAGAGTTCGGGGGTGCGCCCCCAGTCGACCGCCTCCCGGGCGGGCGCCGCGGCGTCCAGTTCGCGGCCGCACATCGCCACGTCCCCGTCGCCGCGGACCATGTGCCACAGCCGCACCCCGGCGGGCGGGCCGCCGGCGTCGTACTCCGCACGCATCCGGTGCATCATTCCCCCATCCTCCGGCGGCCCTCCGGGCCCGGCAAGCGGAACGCGGGGCCGGGGCCGCAGGGCCGGCGGCCGCCTCGCCGACAGCGGCGCGGGCGCCGCCACCGAACCGCCCGCCGTCACCTCGGCCGTCGCCCTCGGAACCGTCACCCTCCTGCTCACCCGCCGCTCGCCCCCTGCTCACCCGCCGCCGACGTCCCGCCCGCGACCGACCCCGGTCGGCACGCCGGGCCCCGGGCCGCGGATCGGGCCGGCCCGGACCGCGGCGCCGCCCGGGCACGCAGGTACCCCCGGCGCCGCCAGGAACCCCGGCGGTGACCGGCGGAGCACCCCTCAGGACGCCCGGCGGAGCAGGGCGTCGTCCTGCCACTTGAGGATCTTGTCGAAGCTCACGACGGCGCCCCGGAGCGGGTGGTTGCGGAGCTGGACGTGGTCGGTGAGGGCGTGGATGAGGAAGAGGCCGCGACCCGACTCGGCGGTGAGCTCGGGGAGGGCGTCGAGGTCCAGCGGCCGGAGCGAGGGCATCGGCGGGTCGGCGGCCGGCGGCAGGACGTGGGTGTCGTACGGGCGGCCGTCGCGGCGCGGGCGGTGCGCGGTGAGCAGCGGCCCGGGGACGGTGGCCCGGCCGCGCCGGGAGCGGGGCCGGGGCTGCGGCCGCCCGGCCGGACGGACCGGCGCGGCCGGGGCGGGGGCCGGACGGCGGGCCGCCGGGGCGGGGCCGGGCAGGCCGGGGCCCGAGTCGGTCACCTCGATCCGCAGCAGGTCGCCGCTGATCGACGCGGTGACCTGGTAGCCGTCGTCGGGGCGGCCGCCCGCGCCGTGCTCGACGGCGTTGGCGCAGGCCTCGCTGAGCGCGACCCCGAGGTCGTGGGCGATCTGCGGGTCGACGCCCGCGGTCGCCATCGCGCCCAGCAGTATGCGGCGGGCGAGCGGCACGCTGGCCGGGTCGCGCTTGAGGTGCAGAGTCCACCAGATGTCCACGGGAGGTCCCTCCTGGCTGCGGCTCCACATATAACGAGGTATCTCCGGACGGCGCGCAGGTGAACCGTGACCGGGGTGCGCTGCCGCCCGTTCGGCGGATGGACGGGGGGACGGGCATGTGCCGGGTGGCGCACGTCCGGGACCGTGCGCGGGGCCGTGCGCGGGGCCGATCGGGGCATTCGTAGGGATTTCCCACCCTGCCGGTCCGGTGGGTGTCGGCGATGAGATGATGGCCCGGCCATGACTGCCCCAGCCGCCGCCCCGCACCCGGGCGCCCCCGCACCGGACGCGCCGGTGGGGGCCGCCGCCTGGGACCTGCGGCTTGCCCGGGCGGTTCCGTTCGCCCTGGTCTGCACGCTGATCGCGGCCGCCGGGCACGCCCTGGCCGGCGGCGGGGACGTCGCCCCGCCCGCGCTGGCGACCGGTTTCGCCGCCCTGCTGGTGCTCGCCGCCGGGCTCGGCGGCCGGGAGCGCTCGCTGGGCGCGATCGCCGGGGCGCTGGTGGCGGGTCAGTTCGGACTGCACCTCCTGTTCCACTTCGCCGGCGGTCACGCGGCCGGCGGCGCGGCCGGTGCGCACCACGGCGGTCCGCCGGGCTCCGGCCCGCTGACCCTGCCGCAGGTGGCCGGCCGGCTGATCTGCAACGAGGCCAGGCCCGGCACCCTGATCGGGCTGCCCGGCTCCCCGACCGCCGAGCAGCTGGTCGCGGGCGCGGGGCTCGACCCGCAGGCGTACGCGGCCCCGCCGTGGTGGCAGGGCGGCGTGCTCGGGATGACGCCCTCGATGCTGGCGGGCCACCTGGCCGCGGCCCTGGTGGCCGGCTGGTGGCTGCGGCGCGGCGAGGCCGCGCTGTGGCGGCTGCTGCGGATCACCGCGACGGCCGCCCGCACCCACTGGGCGGCGCCGCTGCGGACGGCGTTCGCCCTGGCCGCGGTGCTGCTGCGCGGCCTGTTCGGGCCGCCGGCCGGCCCGGTCCGCCGCCGCGCCGGACGGGGCGGGGACGACCCGCTGCCGGCCGCCGCCGCGCTGCGGCACAGCGTGGTGCGGCGCGGTCCGCCGGCCGGGGCCCTCGCGTACTGACCCCGCCCCCGGTCCTCCCGGTGCCCGCCGTCTTCCGGCACCGGCCCCTCGGCGGACGGGTGGTACGCGGCAGGCACGCCGTACCCGCCGATCCGTGCGGCCCCACGGCCCTTCCCCCACCTCGTCACCACGCCGGCGGCCACCGCCCCGCGGCACGGTTCCCCCCGTGCCAGCGAGCTGGCCGTCCGCCGAGCCTCCGAACGGAGACACGAACCCCATGCGTTCCCTTCCCGCCCGTCGTACCGCAGCCGTCGCCCTCACCGCCGCCGCTGCCGTGGTCGCCCTGGCCGGCCCCGCCTTCGCCCACGTCACCGTGAACCCGGGCAGCGCCGAGCAGGGCGGCTACACCGCCGTCGACTTCCGGGTCCCGAACGAGAGCGACTCCGCCGGCACCGTGAAGCTGGAGCTCAACCTCCCGCTGGACCACCCGCTGGCCTCCGTCCGCACCCAGCCGCTGCCGGGCTGGACGGCCGTCGTCGAGAAGTCGAAGCTCGACAAGCCGATCAAGGTGCACGGCAACGACGTCAACGAGGCGGTCTCCAAGATCACCTGGACCGCCGACGCCGGTGTGAAGATCGCCCCCGGCCAGTTCCAGGAGTTCCGCGTCTCGCTCGGCCCGCTGCCGACCGACGCCGACTCGCTGGTCTTCAAGGCCCTGCAGAGCTACGAGAACGGCGACATCGTCCGCTGGATCGACGAGGCCAAGGACGGCCAGCCGGAGCCGGCCAAGCCCGCCCCGGTGCTGAAGCTCACCAAGGCCGCCTCCTCCGACGGTCACGGCGTGACCGCCTCCGCCACCCCGTCGGCCGGCGCCACGGCCGGTGCGCACGGCGACGCCGCCGCCCACGGGACCGCGTCCGGGGACGACGGGGCGAGTGACTCCACCGCCCGGACGCTCGGCGTCGTCGGCATCGTGGTCGGCGTGATCGGCACCGCCGTCGGCGTCCTCGGCCTGCGTCGCCGGAGCAGCGGCCCGGCCTCCTGACCCCCGCACCGGCGGGGCCGCTCCCGGTACCCGCCGCAGGCCGCGCCCGCGTTCCGGGCGCGGCCCCGCCGGTGATCCACCGCACACGATCGGACCTCTCCCATGCCCCGCACCGCCCGTACCCCCCGTTCCGCCCGCCTGGCCGGCGCCGCCGCCGTCGCACTGGCCGCCGCGCTCACCCTGACCGCCTGCGGCTCCGACGGAGGGGGCTCCGGCACCGCCGCCAAGGTCGTCCGGCAGAAGGCCGACTCGCCCTACGAGGGCACCGTGCTCGGCAAGAACTTCGAGAAGCCGGACCTCCAGCTGACCGACACCTCCGGGCAGCCGTACGACCTGCGCCGGCAGACCGCGGGCAGGACGACCCTGCTGTTCTTCGGCTACACCAGCTGCCCGGACGTCTGCCCGACCACCATGGGCGACATCGGCGTGGCGATGAAGAAGCTCTCCCCCGAGGAGCGGCAGAAGGTCAGCATCGTCTTCGTCTCCACCGACCCGCAGCGCGACACCCCGCAGGTGCTGCGCACCTGGCTGGACTCGATGGGCAGCGACTTCATAGGCCTGACCGGCGACCTGGAGAAGGTCAAGGTCGCCGCCAAGACCCTCGGCATCCTGATCGAGGACCCGGTGACCAACGGCGACGGCACCGTCACCTCCACCCACGGCGCCCAGGTGCTGGCCTTCCTGCCCTCCGACGACAAGGCCCACCTCCTCTACCTGAGCGGCACCGAGGTGAAGACCTTCGAGCACGACCTGCCGCTGCTCGCCAAGGGGGTCGCCGCGTGAAGGGCGTCCTCGGCTTCCGGCGGACGGCACTCGCGGGGGCGGCGCTGGCGACGGCACTGGGCGCCGGCGCCCTCCTGGTCGCCTGCGGGACGGGCGGCCAGGACGGTGCCGGCGGCGGGGCGGCCCGGCTGAGCGTCGCCGACTCCTACATCCCGCTGCCGCCGGCCGGCGGGATGGCGGCCGGCTACCTGACGGTGCGCAACGAGGGCGGCCAGGGCGACGAGCTGGTCAAGGTCTCCAGCCCGGGCGCCACCTCGGTCACCATGCACCGGTCGACGGCGACCACCATGGAGCAGGTCGAGCGGCTGGACGTGCCCGCGAAGGGCACGCTGCAGCTCGCCCGGGGCGGGAACCATCTGATGATCATGGGATGGCAGAAGGCCCCCGCCCTCGGTGACGAGGTCGAACTCGACCTGACCTTCGCCCGGACCGGCACCATCTCGGTGAAGGTTCCGGTCAAGGAGCTCACCTACCGTCCCGGCCAGAGTTGAGGAACCGCACCATGCTGATGGCACCGGGACTCGTGGGACGGCGGATCGCCGGGCTGCTCGGCGTGCTCGGCGCGGTCCTCGCGCTGCTGCTCGGCGGTGCCGGACCGGCCGCCGCGCACGCCACCCTCCAGTCCAGCGACCCCGCGCAGAGCAGCGTCCTGCCGACCGCGCCGCAGACCGTCACGCTGACCTTCAGCGAGGCCGTCTCACTCTCCTCCGACTCCGTGCGGGTGCTCGACCCGGCCGGCAGGGCGGTCGACTCCGGCAGCCCCGCACACGCCGACGGCAAGGACAACACCGCGCGGGTCGGGCTCGGGAGCGGGCTCGCCGACGGCACCTACACCGTCGCCTGGCGGGCCGTCTCCGAGGACTCGCACCCCATCGGCGGGGCGTTCACCTTCTCCATCGGGGCGCCCTCGGCCACCACGGTCTCCACCAACGCGCTGCAGAGCGCCGAGGCGGACGGCGTGGTCGCCGCGCTCTACGGCACCGCCCGGACCGTCGCCTACGGGGCGTTCGCGCTGCTCGCGGGCGCGGCCGGGTTCGTCCTGATCTGCTGGCCGGCCGGGGTCGCCCGGCGCCCGGTGCAGCGGCTGCTGATGGGCGGCTGGGTGGCACTGCTGGTGTCCACCGTGGCGGTCCTGATGCTGCGCGGCCCGTACGAGCGGGGCTCGGGGGTCGCCAAGGCCTTCGACCTCTCGCTGGTCCGGGCCACCCTGGACGAGCGGATCGGCACCGCGCTGGCCGCCCGGCTGCTGCTGCTCGCGGCGAGCGGGGTGTTCCTGTCGCTGCTGGTCGGCCAGCTCGGACAGCCGGCCGGCACCCGGGCCGGCGGCGGGCGGACGGCGGGCGGCGACCGGGCCGGCGGGGACCCGGAGGAGGACGAGCTGCGGGAGCTGGAGCGGCGCGCCGCCGAACGCCCGCAGCGCGAGGCCCGGCTGGGCCTCGGGGCGGCCGGCCTGGTGCTGGCCGTCGCGCTCTCGGCGACCTGGGTCGGCGCCGACCACGCCTCGGTGGGCATCCAGGTCTGGCTGGCGCTGCCGCTCGGCATGCTCCACCTGGTCGCGATGGCGCTCTGGCTGGGCGGTCTGGCCGCCCTGCTGGTCGGGCTCCGCGAAGGGGTCGGCGCGGAGGTCGCCGACCGCTTCTCCAGGATCGCGTTCGGCGCCGTGCTGGTGCTCGCCGGCACCGGCGTCTACCAGTCCTGGCGCGGCCTCGGCAGCTGGGGCGCGCTGACCACCACCGACTACGGGCGGCTGCTGCTGGTGAAGACCGGCTGCGTGATCGCCATGCTCGGGGCGGCCTGGATGTCCCGCGCCTGGCTGGCCCGGCTGCGGGCCGCCCCCGAGGAGGCGGCGGAGGTCGTCCCGGTGGCGGTCGCCGTCGCGGCCGGGACCGCGACGGACCGGGCGGGCGGCTCCGGCGGGCCCACGGGTACGGACACCGAGCCCGGTACGGATCCCGGGGCGGACCGGCCGGACCCCGACGACCCGGTCCGGCGCGCCCAGTTGGCCCGTCAGCGGGCCGCCCGGGAGAAGGCCGGCCGGGCCCGCGGGCTCACCCCGACCCGGGCCGGTCTGCGCCGCTCGGTCCTGGCGGAGGCCGGGGTCGCGGTGGCCGTGCTGGTGGTCACCACCCTGCTCACCAACTCCCCGCCCGGGCGGGTCGCGGGCGAGATCGCGGCCGGGGCCGCCAACGGCACCGCCCCCGCGGCCGGCGGGACCACCGGCGGAACGGCCGGCGCCGCGCAGACGGTGCCGGGCCGGACCGTCGAGCTCACCCTGCCGTACGACACCAAGGGCCGGACGCCGAACGCCAAGGGCACCGCGACGGTCACCCTCAACCCGGCCGCCACCGGCTCGAACGAGGTGCACCTGAAGCTGGACGGCGCGGACGGGCAGCCGGTCGAGGTGCCGGAGGTGGAGCTCGCCTTCACCCTGCCGGACCGCGACCTCGGCCCGCTCACCGTCCCGCTGACCGCCGAGGGCACCGGGCGCTGGAACGGGACGGCGCAGCTGCCGCTCGCCGGGAACTGGGTGGTGTCGGTGGTGGTCAGATCCTCCGACATCGACCAGACCACGGAGATCAAGCAGCTGAAGATCGGATAGGCGGACCGTCACGATGGAGACCAGCACCGACAGCGGGACCCGCGGGACGCACGGCACCGCCGGAACCGGCGGCGCCACCACCTCCGGCACCGCCCCCGGGTTCACCCGGCGGGCCCTGCTGGGCACCGCCGGGGCCGGCCTGGTGGCCGGCGCCGGCGGTGGCGCCGCCGCCGCCCTGGCCGCGGACCGCCGCGGTCCTGCGGCCGGTGACGCCCCCTCGGCCGGCGCCCTCGGGCGCGGCCGGGTGCCCTTCCACGGCGAGCACCAGGCCGGGATCCTGGAACCCCAGCAGGCCCGGGTCCAGCTGGCCGCCTTCGACCTGGCCGACGGGGCCGGCCGGGACGGCCTGCGCGCCCTGCTCCGGCGCTGGTCGCGGACGGCCGCCCGGATGGCCGAGGGCGAACCGGCCGACGAGTTCGAGAACCAGGTCGCCCTGGACGCCGGCCCCTGCTCGCTCACCGTCACCTTCGGGTTCGGCGCGGGCCTGTTCGACAAGGCGGGCCTGGCCGACCGCCGGCCGGCCGGTCTGGAGCCGCTGCCCGCGTTCCCGGCCGACGCGCTGGACCCGGCGCGCGGGGACGGCGACCTGTTCGTCCAGATCGGCGCCGACGACGCGCTGGTCGCCGTGCACGCCCTGCGGGTGCTCCAGCGGCAGGCCGCCGGCACCGCGGCGCTGCGCTGGCAGGCGGCCGGGTTCGCCCGGACGCCCGGGGCCGCCCGGCGGCCGGTGACCGGACGCAACCTGATGGGCCAGATCGACGGCACCAACAACCCCCGGCCCGGCGAGGAGGGCTTCGCGGCCACCGTGTTCGCCGGCCCCGGCGGCGAGCAGCCGGCCTGGCTGGCCGGCGGCTCGTTCCTGGTGTTCCGCCGGATCCGGATGCTGCTGGACAACTGGGAGGCGCTGCCGGTGGACCGCCAGGAGCGGGTGATCGGCCGGCGCAAGTCGGACGGTGCCCCGCTGGGCGCGCCCGACGGCGCGGCCGAGCGCACCCCGGTGGACCTCGCCGCCCGCGCGGCGGACGGCTCGCTCGCGATCCCGGCCGACGCGCACGTCCGGGTCGCGGCACCGGCCGCCAACGGCGGGGCGGCGATGCTGCGGCGCGGGTTCTCGTACCACGACGGGCTGCTCGCCGACGGCTCGCCCGACGCCGGGCTGCTCTTCCTGGCCTTCCAGGCCGACCCGCGCAAGGGGTTCACCCCGGTCCAGCGCAAACTGGCCCGGGGCGACGGGCTCTCCCGCTTCCTGCGGCACGAGGCGAGCGGCGTCTACGCCGTCCCGCCGGGCGCCGCGCGGGACGGCTACGTCGGACAGACCCTGCTCGACTGACCGGCCCCTGTTCGACCGACCGGCCCGGACGGCCGCGCCGTCCACCGCCGGCCCCGTCCCCCTCCCACGGAGCGGACCGCGATCGTGGGAGGGGTCCGGAGTGGCTAAGGTTGCTCCTTTCGGCCCCGGCCGATCTTCCGCACCGGTCCCGTTCCCCTTGGAGGCGTCATGTCGGCAACCCGCTACACGTACCTCGGGCCGGCCGGGACCTTTACCGAGGCGGCCCTGCGCACCCTGCCGGAGGCCGCGACCCGGGAGCTGGTCCCGATGTCCTCCGTACAGCTGGTGCTGGACGCGGTGCGCGGCGGGGAGGCGTCCGGCGCGTTCGTGCCGATCGAGAACTCGGTCGAGGGCGCGGTGACCGCGACCAACGACGAACTGGCCTCCGGCGCGCCGCTGATGATCTACCGCGAGGTGCTGCTGCCGATCACCTTCGCGCTGCTGGTCCGGCCGGGCACCGCGCTGTCCGACGTGAAGACCGTCACCAGCCACCCGGTGGCCCAGGCCCAGGTCCGCCGGTGGCTGGCCGCCAACCTGCCGGACGCCCACTGGGAGTCCGCCGCCTCCAACGCCGACGGCGCCCGGCTGGTGGCCGAGGGCCGCTACGACGGGGCGTTCGCGGGTGAGTTCGCGGCGCCGATCTACGGGCTCGACCCGCTGGTCAAGGACATCGTGGACGCCGCCAGCGCGACCACCAGGTTCGTGCTGACGGGTCGGCCCGGACGGGTCTCCTCGCCGACCGGGGCCGACAAGACCTCGATGGTGGTCTGGCTGCCGGACGACCACCCGGGCGCGCTGCTGGAGCTGCTCCAGGAGTTCGCGGTGCGCGGGGTCAACCTGATGCGGATCGAGTCCCGCCCGACCGGGGAGGGGCTGGGCAACTACTGCTTCCTCATCGACTGCGAGGGGCACCTCACCGACCGCCGGGTCGGCGAGGCGCTGATGGGCCTCAAGCGGATCTGCCCGCAGGTGCGGTTCCTCGGTTCCTATCCGCGCGCCGACGGGCAGCCGTCCGGGCACCAGCGGCCGGGCACCTCGGACGCGGACTTCTCCGCGGCCTCGGACTGGCTGTCGCGCTGCCTCGACGGGCGCGGGGACGTCTGAGCCGGTTTCCCCAGCGGTTTCTCCCCGGGAAGCCGGGCGGACATCCGGGCGTCACCGGCCGGCCGTCCGTCCTTTTCGAACCGTTTTCCACCCCGCCGGGCGGCCGTCCACAGGGCGGTCGCCCCGGTGCGGGGCTTGTCCACAGGGCCGTCCACTGTCCACAGGTCCGAGTTATCCACAGGCTTGGGGACGAGTCGACAAACCGGTATAGCCACTGCATCTATCGGTCGGATCATCGGTTTGCGTCGCAGAGATGACTAATCGGACCAGAGTCACCCGGGTGCCAGCAAATCACCCGTCCGAGTGCTTCAATTCCCTCACCCGGGAAGGTCAATTCAGGTTTGAAACCGGAATTCCCCGGTTCGCTCGACCGTCCACCGGGACCTCCCCGCGATCCACAGCCCGGGCCCGGGGCCTGTGGAAAACTGCCCGTCGGGCGGTTTCCCACAGAAGTTATCCACAGGCTGGGGGGAGTTATCCCCAGGGGAAAACCGGTACCGGTGGACAGTCCCCCGCCCGGTAGGCTTGGGCCCGTGATTGACCTTCGCCTGCTCCGTGAGGACCCTGACCGAGTGCGCGCCTCGCAGCGCGTCCGTGGCGAGGACGTCGACCTGGTCGACGCCCTCCTCTCCGCCGACGAGCGCCGCCGGTCCTCGGGCACGCGCTTCGACGAACTGCGCAACGAGCAGAAGGGCCTCGGCAAGCTCGTCGCCAAGGCCCAGGGCGACGAGAAGGCCGCCCTGCTCCAGCGCACCAAGGAGCTGGCCGCCGAGGTCAAGGCCGCCGACGCCGAGCAGACCGCGGCCAAGGAGGAGGCGGAGCGCCTGCTCCGCTCGCTGGCGAACCTCATCGACCCGGCCGCCCCGGTCGGCGGCGAGGAGGACTTCGTCACCCTTGAGGAGATCGGCACCCCGCGCGACTTCGCCGCCGAGGGCTTCGAGCCCCGTGACCACGTCGAGCTGGGCCAGCTGCTCGGCGCGATCGACACCGAGCGCGGTGCCAAGGTCGCCGGCGCCCGTTCGTACTACCTGACCGGTGTCGGCGCGCTGCTGGAGCTCGCCCTGGTCAACATGGCGATCACCCGGGCCACCGCGGCCGGCTTCGTCCCGATGATCACCCCGGCCCTGGTCCGCCCGGCCGCGATGGACGGCACCGGCTTCCTCGGCCAGGCCTCCGAGAACGTGTACTTCCTGGCGGACGACGACCGCTACCTGGTCGGCACCAGCGAGGTCCCGCTCGCCGCGTACCACATGGACGAGATCCTCGACGCCGAGAAGCTGCCGCTGCGCTACGCCGGCTACTCGTCCTGCTTCCGCCGCGAGGCCGGCACCTACGGCAAGGACACCCGCGGCATCATCCGCGTCCACCAGTTCGAGAAGGTGGAGATGTTCGTCTTCACCACGCCGGAGGACGCCGAGAACGAGCACCGCCGCCTGCTCCAGTGGGAGAAGGACTTCCTCAACGCCCTCGAACTGCCCTACCGGGTGATCGACGTCGCCTCCGGCGACCTCGGTGCCTCGGCCGCGCGCAAGTTCGACATCGAGGCCTGGGTCCCCACCCAGGGCAAGTACCGCGAGGTCACCTCGACCTCGAACACCACCGAGTACCAGGCGCGCCGGCTCTCCATCCGGATGCGCGAGGACGGCAAGGTCCGCCCGCTGGCCACGCTGAACGGCACCCTGGTCGCCGTCCCGCGCACCATCGTGGCGATCCTGGAGAACCACCAGCGGGCCGACGGCTCGGTCGTGGTCCCCGAGGCGCTCCGCCCGTACCTCGGCGGACGCACCGTCCTGGAGCCGGTGAAGTAGCACCGGCGGCGCCGGGCGACCGGCGCCGGACGACCCGCGGCGACGCGGACGCAGTGACGAAGCAACTCCCGGGAGACGCACGGCCCATGAGCACCAACAGCCCCAGCCCCGTCTCCCCCGCGGACGGTGGCGGCCTGCCCTTCCGGCTGGTCGCCACCGATCTCGACGGCACCCTGCTGAACAGCTCGGAGAGCGTCTCGGTCCGGACCCGCGCCGCGCTGGCCGACGCCACCGCCGCCGGGGCTCTGCACATCATCGTCACCGGCCGCTCGGCCTCCTGGGCCCGCCCGGTCTTCGACGAGATCGGTTACCGGGGCATAGCGGTCTGCGGCCAGGGCGCCCAGGTCTACGACGCGGGCGCGCACAAGCTGCTCACCTCGCTCACCCTGGACCGCCGGCTGGCCGCGCTCGCGATCGGGAAGATCGAGGCCGAGACCGGCCCGCTGGCGATCGCCGCCAACCAGGACGGCCTGGAGGGCGACGTGCTGGCCGGCCCCGGCTACGAGCTGCTGATCGGCTCCGACCTGCCGGTCGTCCGGGCCGCCAAGGACGAGCTGCTCGCCGCCCCGGTCAGCAAGCTGTACATCCAGCACCGCGGGCTGACCGACGACGCCCTCGCCGAGGCCGCCCGCCGCGCGGCCGGCGGCCTGGTCGGTGTGGTGATGGCCGGCGCCGGGGTCGTCGAACTCCTGCCGCTCGGCCTCTCCAAGGCCACCGGGCTGGCCGTCGCCGCCCGCCGGCTCGGGGTCGGGGCCGCCGAGACCATCGCCTTCGGCGACATGCCCAACGACGTGCCGATGTTCGGCTGGGCGCGGCACGGCGTCGCGATGGCCAACGCGCACCAGGAGCTGCTCGCGGTGGCCGACGAGGTCACCCTGAGCAACGACGAGGACGGTGTCGCGGCGGTGCTGGAGCGGCTCTACCCGGCCGGGCAGGCCTGACGGACCCGGCAGGACGCGCCCCGCGGCTCCGGGCTCCGGGCTCCGGGTTCCGGGCTCCGGGCTCCGGGCTCCGGGCTCCGGGCTCCGGGCTCCGGGTGAACCCCTGCGGCGGCCTCGGCGGTTCAGCCGTTGGAGTGAGAATGCGGTGAGCCCCCGCGACGAAGCCGCGGGTGGGCGGGGGTGCGGCCCGGCCGGGCGGCCGGGCGGCGGCGGCGGAGTTTGTATGCTCCCAGGGTTGCCCGCTTCGGCCGCTGAGAGGTGCGCGCCATGTCAGTCCCGTGGGAGGGGATCCCGCCGGATCCGGGTGGGCGGCGGCGCGCCGAGGGCGGCGTCCGGACCGAACCCCCCGAGGACGGACCCGGCAGGTTCCCGCCGCCCCGCCCCGGCGGCCGGGCCGAGGCCCGCCGCGCGGCCCGGAACCGCGCCGCCCAGGGCCTCCCCGCCCAGGGCCCCGGCGCACCGAACCCCGCCGCACCGGTCCTGACCACGCACGGCCCGGCCGCACACGGGTTCGCCGTGCCCGGCCGCGTCCCCCCGTCCCGCACCGCACCGTCCCGGGGCGCCCCCACCCGGTCCGGCCGCGGCTCCGGCACCCGGGCGGCCGGCCGGCGGGCCGCCCCGCCGGGAGCGCCCCGGGACGGCCGACGCGGTGCCCTGCGGCTGATCGCCTGGTCGGTGGCCGGGGCGCTGGTGGCCCTGGCCGGCGCCGGCGGCGCGGTGTACTACAAGCTGAACGGCAATCTCCGGTCCTTCGACGGGGACGCCATCGCCCCCGACCGGCCGCCCGAACCGAGCGCCGACGCGCAGGGCCACCGGCCCGTCAACGTGCTGCTGATCGGCTCCGACTCCCGCTCCGGGAACAACGGCGACCTCGGCGGCGGCGACGAGGGCGGCGCCCGCTCCGACACCACGATCCTGCTGCACGTCTACGCCGACCACCGGCACGCGGTCGGCGTCTCGATCCCGCGCGACGCCCTGGTGACGGTCCCCCGGTGCAAGCTCCCGAACGGCAAGTGGACCCGGGAGCAGCCCGGACAGATGTTCAACTCCGCCTTCTCGGTCGGGAACTCCGAGGCCGGCAACCCGGCCTGCACGCAGAACACGGTGGAGCGGCTCACCGGCATCCGGGTCGACCACACCATCGAGGTCAACTTCGAGGGCTTCGCCGCGATGACCGGCGCCGTCGGCGGCGTGGACGTCTGCCTGCCGAACGACATCCACGAGGGGAACATCAACCCCAACCTGGGGCGCAAGGGCGGGGTCGTGCTCGCCAAGGGCCGCCAGCGGGTCTCCGGGCAGCGGGCGCTGGACTACGTCCGGCTGCGGCACGGGATCGGCGACGACTCCGACGTCGGCCGGATGAAGCGTCAGCAGGCCTTCCTGGCATCACTGCTGGCCAGGATCAAGAGCAAGGGACTCAACCCCGGCGCGCTGCTCCCGCTGGCCGACGCGGCCACCCGTTCGATGACCGTCGACCCGGGCCTCGACTCGGCCGCCAAACTGATGGACTTCGCGCTCACGCTCAAGGACATCGACCTGCACGAGGTCAAGTTCCTGACCACGCCCTGGCGTTACAACGGCGCGCGGATCGACCTGGTGCACCCGGCGGTCGACGCCCTGTGGCGGACCCTGCAGGCCGACCGGACGATCGACGGCCAGGACGCCACCGGCCGCCAGGAGGACTCCGCCGCACCGACGGCGCCGCCCTCGCCCGCGGCGCCGCCGTCCCCCGCCCCGCTCGCCCCCGACGGCGCGCCGATCCGGGTCGCCGTCCAGAACGGCTCCGGCACCCCCGGCCTGGCCGCCCGGGCCGCCGAGACGCTCCGGGCGGCCCGGGTCACCGTCACCGGGACGGCCACCGCACGCGGCGCCGCCCGGCCGACCACCGCCGTCGAGTACGGGGCAGGCCAGCGGGCCAACGCGGAGAAGGTCGCCACGCTGTTCCCCGGCGCCGCGGTGTCCCCAGGCCCCGCTGCCGGGATCAGCCTGCGGCTGGGCCGGGACTACGCGGCCGCGAGCACCCCGGCCGCCGGGCCCGCCCCGGGCACCGCCGGACCGTCCGGCGCCCCGGCCCCGCTGCCCGCCGAGGTGGTCAGCGGGGCCAGATCGGCCGACGACGACATCTGCCGCAACGTCTCCTACGGCTGAGGGCCGGGGACGGGGCGCCGGAGGGCCCGGAGCGCCGGCCCGCCTCAGAGCGCCGCGCGGATCCAGCCGTCGACCAGCGCCGTGAGGTCCTCGCCGGCCTGCCCGTGGCCGACCACGTGGGTGCGGATCACGTCCCCGCCGCCACCGAACAGCCCGCCGCGCCGGTCGGCCTCCAGGACCACCTCGACCTTGTCGGGGGTGGTCACGAAGCTGACCTCCAGCGAGTTGCACGCGTGCGCGTACTGCGGGGCCGAGGAGTACTCGATCTCCTGGTAGAACGGCAGCGTCTGACCGGTGCCGCGGATGTGCCCGGCCTCCAGGTCCGCCGAGCGGAAGCGGAAGCCCAGCTGGAGCAGGGTCTCCAGGATCCGGTGCTGCACCGGCAGCGGTTCGACGTCCAGCGGGTCGGAGTCGCCCTTGTCCAGCGCGCCCGCGATGTCGACCTCGGTGCGCACACCGAGCTGCATGCCGTGCAGGCGCTGCCCGGCGATGGCGGTGACCGGCGTCTCCCACGGCACCTGGACGGCGAACGGGATCGAGCGGTTCTCGCCGGGCGCCAGCTTCAGCGGCGCGGTGACCGAGAAGCGCGCGAAGGGGTAGAGGCCGGTGCTCTCGCCCTCCTCGTGCTCGATCTCCACCCGGGCGACCAGGGTCAGCGTGATCCCCCGGATGTCCGCCTCCACCGTCCCCCCGGTCAGCTCGACCGTGCCGGCCATCGTCCCGCCGGGCTGCACGACCGGCGTGCTCAGGACCGTGTCGACCCCGGGACCGCCGACGCCCAGGGCACCGAGCAGCTTCTTGAACACCATGCGGACGCTCTCCTCGCATCAAGGGCTGTGGACCGGGCCCCGTTCTCACCGGATCGCCGGTCGTCCGGAGGAACGCCAGGCCGCCGTGGACGGTTCCCGAGCCGTTCATCCCCAGTTGTAGGATGACCGGGCAAGCAGTTGTAGGATGACCGACGACCGAGGGTTCGAGGAGCCGCCGCGGGACCACCGCCGCGCGGCACCGGACCGCGCAGAAGGGGAGGAGCCCGTCATGAGCAGCCCGAACAGCGGCAACGACACGCTGCAGACCGCCGGACGGCGCTCCCTCGTCGACACCGCGATCGAGCAGCTGCGGGAGCAGCTGAGCGCCGGCGTCTGGCCGGTCGGCTCGCGGATCCCCACCGAGCACGAGCTCGCCGAGCGCCTCGGCATCGGGCGCAACACCGTCCGCGAGGCGATCCGGGTACTGGTGCACGCCGGGATGCTGGTCTCCCGGCAGGGCGAGGGCACCTTCGTCCGCTCCACCAGCGACCCGGCCGCCGTGCTGCGCGGCGTGCAGCGCTCCGGCGTGCGGGACGTCCTGGAGGTCCGCGCCGCGCTGGAGACCGAGGCCGCCCGGCTGGCGGCGCTGCGGCACACGCCCGAGGACGTCCGCCGGATGCGGGCCGCGCTGGCCCGCGAGGCCGAGGTGATAGCGGCGCACCCCGAGCGGGCCGGCCGCGAGGCCACCGTCGAGCACGACCTGGAGTTCCACACCGCCGTCGTCGAGGCCGCGCACAACCCGGCACTGACCGAGGTGTACCGCTACTTCGGCGCCTCGGTGCGCGAGTCGATGCGGGCGTCGTTCGGCGACCACGACATGCCCGAGGTCGTCGTCGCGACCCACGAGGCCCTCGTCGACGCGATCGAGAGCGGCGACCCGGAGCGGGCCGAGCGGGCGTGTCGCGCGCTGCTCGCCGAGCCGACCGCCGCCGTCGAGCAGCTCCTCGCCGCCATCGCCGCCCGGAAGTGACCGGGCCCAGGCCCCCTTCCGTCCGCTCCCGCGTCCCGTCCACGTGCTCCGTGCGGTTGTGCGCGCCCGCCCGCGCGCCCGCACGGGTCCGTCCGCCTCCGCGCGGCCCGTCCTCCACGAAAGAGCAGCACCACCCATGGCCGTCACCCGCGCCCAGCAGCCGGTTGTCACCACCACCGTCCCGCTCCCCGTCCGCAGCCGGCTGGCCCACCCCGCGCTGCTGCTGACCGGCATCGTGCTGGTCGCCCTGAACATGCGGGCCTGCCTGGCGGCGGTGTCGCCGATGGTCGCCGAGATCCAGCGCACCTTCGGGCTCTCCGCCACCGCGAGCGGGCTGATCACCACCGTCCCGGTGCTCTTCCAGGGTGTCGGCGCGCCGCTCACCCCGCGGCTGACCCGGCGGTTCGGCACCGAGCGGGTGGTGCTGGGCGCGGTGCTGGTGCTGGGCGCCGGCGTGCTGCTGCGGGTGCTGCCCTCGGTGGCGGCGCTGTACGCCGGGTGCGTGGTGATCGGCGTCGCGATCGCGGTGCTGAACGTCTCGATGCCGGGTCTGGTCAAGCGCGAGTTCCCGGACCGGGCCGCCACGATGACCGGCGTCTACTCGACCACCATGCTGGTCGGCGCCACCATGGCGGCCGGTCTGTCGGTGCCGCTGGAGCACGCGCTCGGCGGTGGCTGGCAGGCCTCGCTCGGCGCCTGGTCGGTGCTGGCGCTGGTCGCCGCGGTGGCCTGGCTGCCGCAGGTGCTGCGGGCCCGGGCGGCGCGCGGCGGGGCCGCCGGCGGACCGGCCGTCGCGCTCTCCCCCGCCGCCGCGTCGAGCCGGCCCGTCGAGGGCCTCTGGCGCTCCCCGCTGGCCTGGCAGATCAGCCTCTTCATGGGCGTCTCGTCGCTGCTGGTCTACACGCTGGTCGCCTGGATGCCGACCATCCTGGCCGACCACGGCATGGACCGCGGCGAGGCCGGCCTGGTCTTCGCGTTCTCCAACCTGGTGCAGGTGACCGGTGCCTTCCTGGTGCCGCTGTTCGCCGGCCGGATGACCAGCCAGCGGGCGCTCGCCGTCTCGATGGCCGTCCTCAACGGGGTCGGCATCGCCGTCCTGCTGATCGCCCCGGTGCCCGGCGCCTGGGTCTCGGCCACCATCCTGGGCGTCGCCCAGGGCGGCTCGCTGGGCCTCGGGCTCGCCTTCATCGTGCTGCGCACCGACAGCGCGGCCGGCGCCGCCCAGCTGGGCGGCATGTCGCAGGCGATCGGCTACCTGGTCGCGGCGGCCGGCCCGGTCGGGGCCGGCGCCCTGCGCCAGCTGACCGGCGGCTGGACCACGCCGCTGGCGCTGATGCTGGTGCTGGCCGCCGTGGTCGCCGCCGCGGGCTGGGGCGCCGGCCGCGACCGGACGCTCTGAACCCTCCGGCGACGCCGTACAACGGAGCCCCCCGGCGGTGAGGACACCGGCGGGGGGCTCCGTCGTACGGTCCGGCGGGCGCGCCGCCGGGGTGCTACTCGTCCGAGGCCAGGGTGAGGCCGGCCAGCTTCACCGAGGCCAGCGCGGTGGCCGCCACCGCGACCAGCACCAGCATCGGCACCGCCATGCCGAGCGAGACCACCGAGGTGATCGATCCCTCGGCGGCCACCGACTCGGCCACCGACAGGCCCCACTGCTGGATGCTCAGCTTGCGGGCGCCCTCGACGAAGTTTCCGACCAGCGCCTCCCAGACCAGCGCGTACGCCAGCCCGGCCACCACCGCGTGCCGGGTCACCACCCCGAGCAGCAGGAACAGCGCGCTGTAGGCGGCCCCGGCGACCAGGGCGGCCACCGTGTAGGCGAGCGCCAGCCCCTCCCGGGTGCCGTACATCAACAGCCCGGAGAGCAGCACCGGCACCGCCGAGAAGGCCCAGGTGATGCCGATCGCGACCGCCAGCTTGGTGGTGATGATCTTCCAGCGCGGCAGCGGCTTGGCGAGCAGGTAGACGATCGAGCCGTCGTCGATCTCGGTGGCGATGGCGCCGGTGCCCACGACCAGGCCGAGGATCGGCAGCAGGGTGCCCAGCGCGAGCTTGCCGAGGACGTTCACGACCAGGTCGTGCCTGCTCCCGCCGTCGCCCACGCCGACGGCGAGCGCCGAGACGAGCAGCAGCAGGACGGGGACCACCAGCAGCAGCAGGCCGCGGCGGCGGCCCAGCAGGCCGCGCAGCGTCAGCCTGGCGACGGTCGGGTTCATGGTGGGTCGGCCTTCCTGGGGTCCTGGTGGTGGGTGCCGCACGGGGTCCTGGCGGTGGGTGCCGCGCCACGGGGCGGGCCGGGCGCCGGCTGCGGGGCCCCGCGGCCGGCCGGAACGCGGTGTTCGGGCGCGGCGCGCGGGAACGGCGCCGCTAGGCGGAGACGAGGTAGGAGAACACGCTCTCCAGCGACTCGTCCGCCGGTGCCACGGTGTACAGCCGGATGCCGGCCTGCCGGGCCACCTGCGGCAACAGGGTGGTGAACCCCTGGAAGTTCACCGCCTGGATGCGCAGCGCCCGCTCCTGGAGGTCCAGCTCGATGCCGGCCGTCGACGGGTCGGCGATCAGCGCCGCCGCGAGCCGCCGGTCGTCGCTGGAGCGGACCAGGTAGCGGTGCGGACGGTCGGTCATCAGCCGGCGGATCCGCCGGAAGTCGCCCGAGGCGGCGTGCCGGCCGGCCACCACGACCTCGATGTGCCGGGCCAGCTGCTCGACCTCCTCCAGGATGTGCGAGGAGAACAGCACCGTCCGCCCGTCCGAACCGAACCGCCGCAGCAGGTCCATCAGCTGGAGCCGCTGCCGGGGGTCCATGCCGTTGAACGGCTCGTCGAGCAGCAGCACGGCCGGGTCGTGGACCAGCGCCGAGGCCATCTTGACCCGCTGCTTCATGCCCTTGGAGTAGGTGCCGGTGCGCCGTTCCTGGGCGTACTCCATCTCGACCAGGGCGAGCGCCTTGCGGGCGGCCGCGCCCGGGTGGGGCAGACCGTGCAGCTCGGCGTTGGCGAGCACGAACTCCCAGCCGGTCAGGTAGTCGTACATCGACTCCCGCTCGGGGACCAGACCGATCTGCCGGTACACCTCCTGGTTGCGCCAGATCGGCGCCCCGTCCAGGGTGACCGTGCCGGTGGACGGCGCCAGGAAGCCGCTCATCATGTGGATGAGGGTCGACTTGCCGGCCCCGTTCGGTCCGAGCAGGCCCGTGATGCCGGGGCCGATCGCCATGCTGACGTCGTTGACGGCGACCACGTTGCCGAACCAGCGGGAGACCTTGTCGATGGTGATGGTGGCCATGACTCCCTCTCAGACGTTCCGGTAGCGGCGCAGCAGCAGCCGGTAGGAGCCGGCCACCATCGCGGCGGCGACGGCGGTGAACACCAGGACGCCGGGGGCGCCGGGCGCGTGCAGCCGCTCGGCGCCGGAGCCGAGGTCGAACAGCTCGTTGACCAGGCTCTCCACCAGCCCGCCGGGCGACAGCAGCGCCGCCCACTGCGCGGACTCCGGGAGCTCCGTGCCGAAGTCGGAGGCGGCCAGGCTCGTCCCGACGACGACCCCCAGCACCGTGGTGCTGATCGCGAGGTAGCCCATGATCGCGGCCACCCCGAAGCCGCGGCGCGGCGTGGCGGCGGCGATCACCACCGCGACCGAGGTCGGCACCAGCGCGTAGAGCACCGCGGCCACCAGGCCGTACAGGAAGTGCTCGGTCTGGTCGCCGAACTTCAGCCCGACCAGCAGCGAACCGGCGTAGAGCACCAGCAGCGGCGCCAGCATCAGCAGCAGCTGGGCGCAGGCCATTGCCCCGAACTTGGCCCGGACGTAGTCGGCGCGGGTGATCGGGCGGGAGAAGTACAGCGGCACCGTGTGGTGGCGCAGGTCCCGGGAGAACAGCACCGGCGCCTGGGAGGCGAGGAAGATCGAGACCACCAGAGCGATGGTCCTGAGGTAGTCCGCGTAGTCGACCGGCAGCTCGCCCGAGCCGGTGATCACGGCGACCGCGACGATGATCAGGGCCGGCACGGTGACCGCGCCCAGCACGATCATCGGCAGCACCTTGGACTTGCCGGAACGCCCGAGGCCGTACGCGGCGCGCAGGCTCTGGGTGAACAGCGAACGGGTGGCGTACCCGCGGCCCAGCCGGGGGCCGGTGTAGCCGCGGTAGCCGATGTCGTGGATGACACCGGTGTCCGCCGCGCGGGACTCAGGAGACAGCGACATCCGCGGTTCCCTCCTCGCTCTCCATGTGGTCCCCTTCGGCGTGCTCCCCTTCGGTGCCCGCGGTGAACAGCTCCGCAACCCGGTGCCGCCGCTGCTCCAGCCGCACCAGGCCGAGCCCGAGGTCCGCGACCGCGTCCCGGATGGTGTCGTACGTGGCGTCGCCCGCCAGCCGGACCAGCAGGATCCGGGTGCCGTCCGTCCGCGCCGAGAGCCCCGCCGCCGTCAGCCGTTCGAGCACCGCGGCGCTCGCGTCCAGCGCGTGGTCCTCCGGATGGTCCGTCACCTCGACGGCCAGGGTGGCCGTCGCGCCGGTGAAGGAGGCGGTGGAGGAGGAGCGCAGCAGCTTGCCTCCGTCGATGACCACCAGGTGGTCACAGGTGCGCTCCAGTTCGCCCAGCAGGTGGGTGGTGACCAGCACCGAGATGCCGAAGTCGGTGTACACCCGCCGGATCAGCGCCAGCATGTCGTCCCGGCCGACCGGGTCCAGCCCGTTGGTCGGCTCGTCCAGCAGCACCAGCTTCGGGTCGTGCACCAGCGCCTGCGCCAGCTTCACCCGCTGCTTCATGCCGGTGGAGTAGCCGCCCATCGGACGGTACCGCTCCTCGTACAGCCCGACGTGCCGCAGCGTGTCCGCCGTCCGCTCGCGCGCCGCGGCGGCCGGCAGTCCGGCCATCCGCGCCATGTGCACCACGAACTCGGTGGCCGAGACGTCCGGCGGCAGGCAGTCGTGCTCCGGCATGTAGCCGACCTGTTCCCGGATCTCGGAGCCCTGGGTGGCGATGTCCAGCCCGAGCACCCGCCCGGTGCCGGAGGTCGCCGGGGCCAGCCCGAGCAGGATCTTGATGAGTGTGGACTTGCCCGCCCCGTTCGCCCCCACCAGACCGACCACCCCGGGCTCGACCTCAACGGTCAGCCGATCGAGGGCGGTCACCCGGGGGAACCTCTTGGTGAGGCCGTCCGTCTTGATGACAGTGGACACGTCCTTCACCGTAGTGGCCGCGTCCGTCCGTGGTCATGCACTGCGGTGACGACCCCTTCTGCTGCTGCGGTATGACGGCGGGCCGCTCTTCCCCTAGGGGATCCGGCGCCGCCGCGGACCCGCCACACCCCCGTCCCGGCGCCGCCGCGGACCCGCTCCGGCCCGTTCCCGTCCGGCCGTTCCCGCTCCGGCCGGCCCGTGCCCGCTCAGCCCGGCCCGGCCTGCGGGTGCGCGACCTGGACGACGGCGTACCGGCCACTGGTGCGCCACGGCGTCCCCGTGGCGTCCAGCCCGGCGACGGTCCCGGCGCCGAGGCCGACCGCCACGTCCGACTTCAGGGTCCGCAGCGCCGCGACCGGTGTCGGGAAGTGGGCCGTCAGCGCGGCGAAGGGGGTGGTCGGCGGCCACAGCCGGTCGCCGACCAGCCGGCGGTAGTTGAGGTCGCCCTTGAGGACCGTCATCGCCGCGCCGGTCAGCTCGTCCCGGAGGTCGCCCGGCATGTCGTGGAACGGCAGCGGGGCGCAGAAGAACGGATGCGTGCGGATGTCGAGGGCGCCGCCGCGCACCGCCCGCCACAGCCGGTCGCCGACCGCGGCGGCGGCGGACCGCGCGGGCGCGCCGCGCAGGCGTCCGAGCGCGGCGAGGGCGTCGGCCGTCGTCGCGTCCGAGACGAAGTACGGCTGCGGCTTCACGTACAGGACGACCCGCGCCGCCCGGCCGGCGGCGAGCAGGTGGTCGATCAGGACGAGGTCCGGCAGCAGCTCCCGGCCGGCGTTGTCCGCGACGACGCAGACCCGTCCGCCGTCCGCCGCGTCCAGCGCGGCGAGGAGCGCCCCGCCGTCGTCCACCAGCAGGCCGGACCCGACCGGGTCGGCGTCCCGGGCGGTGAGCCGGAAACCGAGGTCCGCGCGGTTGCCCCACACCGCCGAGGCGAGCAGCGCCCGCGCCCGCCGGTCGTCCGGCAGCCCGTCGAGGCCGTCCAGCGCGGCCAGTTCGTCGTCGACGGCCGCGCCGGCCAGCTCGGCGTCCTTGAACGGCGCGAACGGGTCGACGCCACGCCACGCCCCCGGCCCGAAGTACCCGGTGGCTTCGAGCAGCCGGTGGTAGAAGTGGCTCTCCGCCCACAGGAACGGCGCCTCGCCCCAGGGCCTCCCCCAGTGGCCCTCGCCCCACTCCCGCCACCGGGCGGCGTCCGGGGCGTCCGCCGCGGGCGGCTCCAGGACGCCGTCGGTGCTCTCCCGGAGCAGCCGCTCCAGCGCGTCCCGCTGCCCGGGGCCGTACGGCAGCGCCCCGAGGACCCGGCGGACGAGCACGGGGTGGCGCTCGTGGAAGACGCTCCGGGCGAAGGACCCGGGGGCGTCCCCGCGGATCACGGGTGCTTCCGGTGTCCCCGGTGTATCCGGTGTCCCCGGTGTCCCCGGGGCCTTCCGTGCTTCCGGCACGACGGGAACCGCCTCTCTCCTGGTCGCGCTCGCCGCTCTCCTGGTCGTCCCTCCCGCCACCGCCGGGGTCAGCCCAGCCGGGCGAGGCCCTCGGTGGCGATCTCCTCGAAGACGGCGAGGTCGTTGGCGAAGACGGAGTCCGGAACGGGCCAGTGGATCACCAACTCGGTGATCCCCAGCTCCTTGTAGGTGCCGGCCCAGTCCACGAAGGCCTCCAGCGACTGCAGCGGCTTCTCCGCCGTCGACCCCTGGAGCAGCAGCTTCTCCAGCCCGCCGACGTCCCGGCCGCGTTCCCCGCAGGCCGCCGCGAGCTTCTCGATCTGCCGCGCGACCACCGCGGGCGCCTGCGCCACCGGAACGTCCGCGGGCGCCTTCGGGTCCCCGTACGTCACCCAGCCCTGCCCGTACTCCGCCGCCAGCCGCAGCCCGCGCGGCCCGGTCGCGGCGACGTAGAACGGCACCCGCGGCGTCTGCACGCACCCCGGGATGTTCCGCGCCTCGACCGCCGAGTAGTACGCGCCCTCGCGCGTCGTCGCGTCCTGGCGCAGCAGCTCGTCCAGCAGCGGCAGGAACTCGCCGAACCGGTCCGCCCGCTCCCGCGGCGACCACGCCTCCTGCCCCATCGCCGTCGCGTCGAACCCCGTGCCGCCGGCCCCGATCCCGACCGTCAGCCGCCCGCCCGAGACGTCGTCGACGGTGATCAGCTCCTTCGCCAGCGTCACCGGCTGCCGGAAGTTCGGCGAGGTGACCAGCGTGCCCAGCCGGATCCGCTCGGTGGCGGTCGCAGCCGCCGTCAGCGTCGGCACCGCCCCGAACCACGGCGCGTCCCGGAAGCTCCGCCACGACAGGTGGTCATAGGTGTACGCGGCGTGGAACCCCAGCTCCTCGGCCCGCCGCCAGATCTTCTGTCCCTCGCTCCACCGGTGGATGGGGAGGATCACCGTGCTCAGTCGCATGGCTCGACACTATGCCGCCGAAGACCAGCCGGAGTATGCATACCGGCGGTATGCTTGCTTCATGGCAGCTACCACGCGCATCACGGTCACCCTGCCCACGGAGCAGGTGGCCGAGCTGAAGAAGCTCACCGATAACGTCTCCGGCTACGTCGCGGAAGCAGTGGCCCGGCAGATCAGGCATCAATTGATCGCGGAAGAACTCCGCCAGTACGAGGAACAGCACGGCGCGTTCACGGAAGAGGAACTCGCCGCCGCACACGAGAGGATCTTCGGTTCGTCCGAGCCGGGCAACGGAGCGGCTGCCGCGTGAGCGTGCGGATCGAGACCGTCGTACTGGACCCCCAGGGAATGTCCGCCTGGATCTCGCAGGACCGGGACGTGCTCGCGATGATCAAGGCTTTCCACTCGATTGGGGCCGGCCTGGTCATCGGCGCCAACACCATCGTGGAGATCTCGCACGCCAGGGCGAACACCGCCCGACTGAACTGGGTGCTCTCGCAGGTCAGGATCGAGCCCGTGACCGAGCACACGGCCAGAGCCTCCGCGGCGCTTCTCAAGCAGGCCGGTCTGCACGGTCACAAGTACGCCATCGACGCCACCGTCGCCGAGATGGCGCTCCGCCAGCCAGGCCCGGTGGCCATGCTCACCTCGGACATCGACGACATGGCCAAGCTCTGCGGTGACCGGATCCGGCTCATCGCCATCTGATTCGAGGCGGGTCAGAGCATTCGTGATCCGTGTTTCCACAGGTCAGCCTGTGATGGGTGAAAGCGGATTGACCGAGGTCACCAGCGTGCCCAGCCGGATCCGCTCGGTGGCGGTCGCAGCCGCCGTCAGCGTCGGCACCGCCCCGAACCACGGCGCGTCCCGGAAGCTCCGCCACGACAGGTGGTCATAGGTGTACGCGGCGTGGAACCCCAGCTCCTCGGCCCGCCGCCAGATCTTCTGTCCCTCGCTCCACCGGTGGATGGGGAGGATCACCGTGCCCAGCCGCATGGGAACGACCCTACGGCGCACTGGTTGCCTTGCGTCTTCTCTCCTCCGTGCGGGAGGTTTGACGCAAGACTCTCACTGCGGGATGCTGGTTGCGTCTTCCCTCCCGGTTTCGGGAGAGAAGACGAAGGAGGGTTCATGGAACTACTTTCAGTGAAACAAGCTGCCGCCATTCTCGACATCGACGACTCCCGAGTTCGACAGCTTCTCCGAGCCGGATCGCTGGAAGGTCAGCACGTCGGGGGACGTTGGCTGGTCGACGGCCATAGCGCTCGGCTGCGGAAGGAACGTGGTGGCGCGGCAGGACGCCCGCTCTCCGTGCGCAACGCGTGGGGCCTCCTGGCTGCACTCAGCGGCCACCGGGTTTCGAATCTGTCGGATGCCGAGCGGTCCAGGATCATGAGTCGCCTCAGGAATATGGCCGCGCACGACGACCTGCCAGTTGCGCGGCTGGGGGAACTGGTGCGGGCCCGAGCTGAATGCAGGCGGTACCGCGTTCACACCGGGCTGATGTCCGTGCTCCTGGACGACCCGGACGTGGTCCGCAGCGGCCTCAGTGCGGCAGCCCGTGCAGGGGCCGGCTATCTGGCACCGGGCAAGGCCGAGATCTATGTACATCCCGACAAGGTCGGCAAGCTGGAGGCCGGGTTCGGACTTGCCCGCGACAACGCGAGCGGCAACCTGCTCATGCATGTAGCCCCGGCAGAAGTCTGGCCCTTCCTTCGCTCCAACGCTGACGCCCCGACCAAGGGCAGCGACGCGCCGGCCGCGGTTGTGGCAGCCGACTTGCTCGACTCCCGGGAAGACCGGGCCGAGACCGCTGCTGCGGAGCTGCTGCGACGACTCCTGAGCACCCACCTGCATCAGCAAGTGGGTTCCGAATGACGGACTCAACAGCCACGGTCGTGATCGAGTCCGAGTTTATGACCAAGCCACTGGTCGACCTGTGGAACGTGCTCCTGGACCTATCGGAGAGAGTCCCGCACGCATGGTCCCTGATCGGCGGCCAGATGGTCTTGATGCACGGCTTGGAGCATGGCCGAACACCACCAGCGGCCAGCGCCGACCTGGACGTACTCGCGGACGTACTGTCCGATCCACGAAGCCTGAGCCGCCTGGTGACCGCCTTGGGCAGTCTGGGCTTTTCTCCTGCGGGGATGTCACCGCAGGGCAACCTGCTGCACCGCTACCAAAGGGGTACCGAGGAGGGGCATCTGGTGGTGGATTTGCTGGCCCCTGACAATCTGGGGCCTCGGGCGGACCTGACGACCACTCCCCCAGGGCGGACCTTGGAGGTTCCCGGCGGCCGCCAAGCGGCCCAACGGACTGAGTCTGTTCAGGTGAGACTCGGTGAACGCACCGGCACCATCCGCCGTCCGAGCCTACTGGGATCGATTGTCGCCAAGTCCGCAGCACTGAGCATCAAGACTGCGGCGCCCGACCGACACTATCGCGACCTGGCTTTCCTTCTGTCCCTGCCCATGAACCCGATAGAGCTGCGGGACCGGCTGGAGAGGTCGGATCGGAAGAAGCTGGCTCTCGCCGCAGCACTGCACAACCCGCAGCACCCGGGCTGGCGCGAGCTGCAGGACGACGCCGCAAGAGCCGATGGCCAGTCTGCTTACGCATTCCTCTCACCTCCGTGACCGTCCGCTCCAGGCCAAGGATCCAGCTCAGCCCGCGATAGGTGAAAAGGGATTGACCGAGGTCACCGGCGTGCCCGGCCTGATCCGCCCGGTCGCCGCGGCCTCCGACGTGACCTCGCCGGGACCGCCACCGCGGCACTGAGCCGCCTCCCCTCCTGAGAGCCGCCGCCGGAGCGTGCCGCTCACCGCCCGGTCACGCTCCGGCCCCCGCAGGACGGCCCTCCACCGGCCGCCCGGGCCCCGCTCCCGCGGAGGGGTCCGGGGCGGGGGAAGGGTGTGGCTTCACCGGCGCGGCCTTCTCTGGGAACATCGGGTCAGGTCCATGCCGGGGAGGTGCCGATTGAGCACGGGTGTCCAGCCGTCCGACGACGGCGAGAGGCAGGGCACCGCGCCGGCGCACTGGCGGAGTTCGGCGGACTGGCCGGCCGGTACGTACCTGTCCCTGCTGCCCGACCACGCGCACCGGGCCCTGTGGAGCGTCGGGGTCCGGAAGGACTACGAGCCGCACGAGGTGCTCGTCCGCGAGGGCGACCCGTCGACCTTCCTGGCCGTGATCCTGGACGGCCTGACCAAGGTGACGTCGATGACCGCCGAAGGGCATGTCAGCCTCCTGGCGTTCCGGGCCGCCGGGGACCTCGTCGGGGAGCTCGGGGTGCTCGACCGGGCGCCGCGGGCCGCGACGGTGGAGGCCGTCACCGCGGTCCGGGCCCGGCTGGTGCCGCACGACACCTTCGTCAACCAGGTGCGCGCGGAGCCCGCGCTGGCGCTGGCGCTGGTCTCCGCCGTCAGCGAGAAGCTCCGGGCGGCCACCCGGGCGCGGGTGGACACCGGCGGGTACCCGCTGGCCGTACGGGTGGCGCGGACGATCTCCGAACTCGCGGGGTCCTACGGGCGGACCGACGGGGAGGGGACCGTGATCGACTTCCCGCTGAGCCAGGAGGACCTGGCGGCCATCGTCTCCTCCTCCGCCGTGGGGGTCGCCCGCGTCCTGCGGCAGTTCCGGGAGCGGGGCATGGTGCGGACGCGCTACCGCCGGCTGATGGTCACGGACTGGGACGCGCTGTCGGAGCTCGCGGCCGCCGACTGACCGTGGACGGCGGCGTAGAAGGGCTACGCCCGGAGGGCGGGCACGCGTACTCAGCCGCAGGTAGGGGCTGCGGGCTACCACCCCCGCAACCCCACCCGCAGTATCCGCTGCGGGTGGGCTCGGCAAAGAGGCCATCGGCAGTCTGACCAGGCTATCCGCCCCCGCCGGTCCGAGACCCTGTCAAAGTATCGAATTCATAAGCCCGATCCGCTTTCTGACGGGCCTTATGCAACGGACACTCCGGCCCTAGCGTTGACCCTGCCGGACGACGTCGGGACCGCGCCTCCTACCAGGGCACGGAGTCGGCCGGCAACGGGCTCGGCAAGGGTTTCTCGTGTCAGGAGGCAGGATGAACGGAACCTGGATCGCGGCGCTCGCCGCCGTCATCGCCCTGGGCGCCTTCGGCCTGGCCGCTTTCGCGGTCGCCAGGATGAGCCGGACCGCCCCGATGAAGGCCGCGATCGTGATCGCGGCGCTCACCGGCTTCATCGCCGCCGTACCGCCGCTCATCACGGCACTGCGGGGGTAGTCCGGTGCTGGTGCGGGGACGCCGGTGGACCGGCTCCTCCTGCCGGCGGGGCGACCGGCCCGGCCGGCGGGCTCCGCTCGGACGGCCCGGTTGGGCCCGGCCGGCGTCCCCGCGACTCGAACTGCTCGACTCCGGCCTCTTCCGCGAACTGCGGGAGATGGCGCTGCCCTACGACGACCTCCTGATCGCCGGCAGCGCGCCGCTCTGCCTGCACGGGCTGCGGGCGCACATCGGCGATCTGGACGTGGTGGCCCGGGGGGAGGCGTTCGCGCGGGCCTGTGCGCTCGGCGAGCCGCGGCGTGCGGCGTTCGACGACGTCCTGACCGTCAGCCTCCTGGGCGGCCGGCTGGAGATCACCAACGCCTGGTTCCCCGATCTGCTGGGCACGCCGGAGGAGCTCTTCGCCCGGGCGGAGCGGGTCCGCGGGCTGCGCTTCCTCACCCTGGCGGACACCGCGCGCTGGAAGGGCCACCTGGACCGGCCCAAGGACCGCAGCGACCTGCGGCGGCTCGCCCGCGCCCTGGAGGGGCCGGGGGAGTACTGAGGGGCGGCCGGGCCCCGGGGCTGCGGTCCCGGGCAGGCCTTGGGACGGCGGCTCCCGGGCACGGCTCCCGGGCGCCGGTCTCAGGGGTGGGGGCGTTGGGCGGGGAGCCGGAGGGGGTGGGACGGGGTGGTGCGGCGGGCCAGGTCGGCGAGGGTCTCGAAGAGGATGTCGCCGATCAGGACGGGCTCGCGGGACGGCGGTACGGGGTCGTCCGGGAGGAGCGCGTCCTCGCGGAGGAGCACGTCCTTCGGGAGGAGGGCGCCGCCGCGGACGGTGGCGGTCTCGGGGGCGGTCACGGCTTCGGGGACGGTCACGGGGCTCTCGTCTCGGACCTGGCGAGTTCGCATGGCTCTTCCTGCCGACGGGGTGGCCGAGGGGAGTCCTGCCCGGTCGGAGGCGGTGGGACACCCCGGGAACGGCCGGATCGGCCGGAACTGGCGCAGCGGGGGCCGAAAGGCGCCGCAGTGATCGCCCGGAGCGCCCACGACGGGCCGGGGCCGGGGCGGAACCCGGCCGGGGCCGGGGCGGGCGGAGCGGGGGTGACCCGCGCCGCTGACCTCCCGGCGGCGGTGGGCGAAGATGGAGCGGTGACCACACCGCGCACCGCTCCCCCGACCCGGCTGATCGCCACCGATCTGGACGGCACGCTGCTCTGCTCCGGCGGCACCGTCACCGCCCGCACCGCCGCCGCGCTGGCCGCCGCCGAGGCGGCCGGGATCCAGGTGGTGTTCGTGACCGGCCGCCCGCCGCGCTGGATGAAGCAGGTGAGCGCGCACATCGGCGGCCACGGGGTGGCGATCTGCTCGAACGGCGGGGCCGTGGTGGACGTGCGGCGCGGTGAGCTGCTGGAGTCGTTCCCGCTGGCGGCCGAGGACGCGCTGGCGGTGGTCGCGCGGCTGCGGGCCAAGCTGCCGGGGACGGCGTTCGCCTTCGAGTACCCGGCCGGGTTCGCCCGTGAGCCCGGCTACGAGGTGCGGATGTGGGGGCAGGACGAGAGCCACCCGGTCGGTCCGGCGGAGGAACTGCTCGGCGCGGGCGGCCCGGTGAGCGGGCTGTTCAAGCTGCTCGCCAAGCACCCCGACCTGGATCCGGACAAGCTGCTCGGCGAGGCCCGGGAGGCGGCCGGGGAACTCGCCGAGATCACCCGCTCGGCGCCGATCCCGCTGCTGGAGATCAGTGCGCCCGGCGTCACCAAGGCGAGCACGCTGGCCCGCTGGTGCGCCGGGCGCGGGATCGACCGGAGCGAGGTAGTGGCCTTCGGCGACATGCCGAACGACCTGGAGATGCTGGCCTGGGCCGGCACCGCCTACGCCGTCGCCAACGCCCACCCGCAGGTGCTGGCGGCGGTGCCGCTGCACACGGTGAGCAACGAGCAGGACGGCGTCGCCGCGGTGCTGGAGGAGATCCTCCGGCACCGCGGCGAGTGAGACGGGGGTCCGGGCCCGCCGGGGCCCGGAGCGGCCGGATCAGCCGAAGCGGCCGTTGACGTAGTCGGAGGTCCGCTGGTCGAACGGGTTGTGGAACACCTGCTCGGTCGGCCCGGCCTCGACGATCCGGCCGGGGGTGTCGTGGGTGGCCAGGAAGAACGCGCAGCTCTGCGAGACGCGCTGGGCCTGCTGCATGTTGTGGGTCACGATCACGATGGTGAGCCGGCCGCGCAGCTCCGCGATGGTCTCCTCGACCCGGCGGGTCGAGGTCGGGTCGAGCGCCGAGCAGGGCTCGTCCATCAGCAGGATGTCCGGCGAGACGGCCAGCGACCGCGCGATGCACAGGCGCTGCTGCTGGCCGCCGGAGAGCGAGCCGCCGGGGGCGTCCAGCCGGCTGGCCACCTCGTCCCAGAGACCGGCCTGGCGCAGGCTGGTCTCCACCAGGTGCTCCCGCTCGTCCCGGGAGACCTTGATCCCGGCGAGCTTGAGCCCGCTGGAGACGTTGTCCTTGATGGACATCGCCGGGAACGGGTTGGGCCGCTGGAACACCATGCCGATCCGCCGGCGCACGTCGGCGGGGCGGCGGCCGGGGCGGTAGACGTCGTCGCCGTCCAGCAGCACCTCGCCGGAGAGCGCGGCGCCGCGGATCATCTCGTGCATCCGGTTGAGGATCCGCAGGTAGGTGGACTTGCCGCAGCCGGACGGGCCGATCAGGGCGGTCACCTCCCCGGCGGGCATGGCGAGCGAGACCCGCTCCAGCACCTTGCGGGAGCCGAACCAGGCGGAGACGTCCCGGGTCTCCAGCCCGGCCAGCACGGACGTCCGGTCGTAGCCGTCGTAGTGCGCGTCCTGCGGGTACAGCAGGGGCTGCCCGTCCTGCCCGGTCCCGTGGCCGGCGTACCCGTCGGCCGGCGGGACGGCGGGCAGCGTCATCGTGGTCTCGTCGGCCCCCGGGGCCTTGTTGTGCGGCAGGTCGGTCATCGGTGCATCCGTCATCGGTACGGTCCTCCGGGCGCGCTTCAGTAGAGGTTGGGCAGCAGGGCGGCGGCGTTCTCGTAGACCGCCCAGAGCAGCGCGCCGATCACCGGCGCGAGGCTGAGGTAGGCGGCCGAGCGGCGCCAGTACCGGGCCAGCACGACGACGGCGACGACCGCGCCGAGCAGGGCCAGCGACCACAGCTGCAGCGCCGCCAGGGCGCTCTTGTCGGCGGCCAGCGCCTTGTCGTACGGGACGGTGGCGGGGCGGCCGCCGGGGTTGACCACCGGGTCGGAGTCCAGCCGCGCGCCGATGAGCACCGTCGAGCTCGGGATCCAGTCGGAGTCGCTGGTCACCAGCACCAGCCGGTTGCGGACCGGGTCGACGACCGGGTGGTCCTCGTCTCCGTACACGTTGACGGTGTAGGTGAACTTGCCCTGACCGGTGGTGGCTTCGATCTTGTCGCCCACCCGCAGCTTGCTGAGCTCGCCGAACGGTGCCCCGAAGGTCGCACCGCGGCCGAACACCACCGCCACGCCGGTCTGCCCGGGCAGCGCGGTGTCCCGGCGGTGGCCGGGGCCCTTCATGAGGTCCCGGCCGGTGGTTCCCTCCACCACGACCGCCTGGTGCAGCCCGATCGCCGGGATGTCCAGCAGGGCGACGGGGGAGCCGTCCGGCGCCTTGCCGGTCGGGGCGGTCGCCTTGCCGAGCTGGTCGCGGAAGGACTTGTACGCGGTGGACTGGAAGTGCTTCTGCTGGAGGTGCGAGGCCGTGAACAGGTAGCCGACGAACCCCAGGGTGAGCGCCGCCAGCAGGCTCACCGCCCAGGCCCCCTGCAGGAAGCGGACCCGCTTGGCCGACCGGCCGGGGCCGCCGGGGCCCGGCCCGGCCGGAGCGGTCTCCGGCTCGGGCCCGGGGGCGGCCGCCGGGGCCGGCGCGCTCGGCGC
>NZ_JBHJRC010000005.1:0-80348 GCF_042261735.1 Kitasatospora sp. NPDC056327
GGCCGGCGCGGCTCACGGGGAGTCGCGCCGGCCGGTCCGCGTCGTGGCCCCCGCCGGAACGTCCGGGGGCCGAGGGTGTTCGGAAGGAGAGGGTTCAGAAGGTGAGGTTCCAGGCGTCGATCCTGCCCGTGTCACCGGAGGCACCGTCCCTGACGCGCAGCCTCCACGTGCCGTCGGCGGGGCTCGCGGAGGCGTTCACCGTGTAGGTCTTGGCGACGTTGTCGGCACTGTCGCTGTCGACGAAGTCCTCCAGCGGGAAGACCGTTCCGTTCGGCGCGACGAGGGAGAGGACCAGGTCGCCCCGGTAGGTGTGCTTGATGTCGACCCCGACCTTGAGGGCCGCCGGGGCGTTGCCGCCGACGCCGGTGACGGCGATCGGGCTGTCCACCGTCGCGTTGTCGGTGATCGCCACGTCGGCCGTGTTCTCGAAGTACCTGCCGGCCGGCGGGGTGCCGCCGCCGACGGCCTTGAGCGCGTCGACCTGACCCTCGCCGAAGAAGGAGTTGACGGCGGTGGTGCCGGTGCAGCGGCCGTCGGAGGCCGGGCAGGCCACGTCGTTGGCCTGGGCGGCGAGCCGGGCGCGGATGTCGGCCGGGGTGAGCGCCGGGTTGGCGCCGGCGATCAGCGCGGCGACGCCTGCCACGTGCGGGGAGGCCATCGAGGTGCCGCTCTTGGAGCCGTACTTGCCGCCGGGCAGGGTGGAGTAGACACCGGTGGCGCCGTCCCCGCCGGGGGCGGCGACGTCGATGACGGCCCGGCCGAAGTTGGAGTAGGAGGCCTTGCCGGTTCCGCTCGCCATCGCCGAGACGGTCACCACACCGGGCAGTTCGGTCGGGATGTCGAGGCAGGCGTTGGTGATGGTCCGGGTGACCTTGGTCGAGTCGTTGGGGCTGTCGCTGTCGGTGGTCTTGTTGGCGAGGTCGTAGTTGGCGTTGCCGGCCGCCGCGACCTGCAGCGAGCCCTTGCCCTCGGCGTACTCCTGGGCGCGGCGGACGCCCTCGATGATGGCCGCCTGGTCCGCGTTGTCCGGGCAGTTGAACTGCCACGGGTCGGTGTAGTAGCTGTTGTTGGTGACCCTGAAGCCGTGGTCGCCGGCCCAGACGAAGCCGCAGACGGTGTTCTCGGCGAAGAACAGCGTGGTGCTCGGCTCGGCGATCCGGACGGAGGCGATCTTCACGCCGGGGGCGACGCCGACGACGCCCTTGCCGTTCCTGGCGGCGGCGATGGTGCCGGCCACGTGGGTGCCGTGGGTGTCGACGTCGCGCCAGGCGCCGGCCCGGGTGTCGGGCCTGCCGTAGGCGCAGGAGACCGAGTCGGCGGCGTCGAAGTTGGGCGCGAGGTCCTGGTGCTGGTCGTCGACGCCGGTGTCCAGCACGCCGACCTTGACGGTGGGCGAGCCGGTGGAGACGGCCCAGGCCTGGTCGGCCTTGATCTGGGTCATGTCCCAGCGGGTGGTCTCGGTGAGGGTGGTGGCCGACTGGGCGGGGTTGGCCGGCAGGGCCGGGCTGTAGGCGTCGGCCGGGACGTCGGAGGTCCGGGTCGCGCCGACCTGCTGGACGCCGGGCGCGGTGCGCAGCGCGGCGGCGAAGGCAGCCGAGGCGGAGTGGGCGACGACGACGCCGATCGCGTCGTAACTCGCGAAGACGGTACCGCCGTTGGCGGTGACCGCGGACTTGGCGGCGGCGACGTCGGCAGGGGCGCTGATCACCAGGTAGGCACGGGTCCCCGCGGCCCAGCCGGCGGCGGTCTGCGGGGCGGCGGCCGCCGGCCGGGCGGGCGGGGCGGCGACGACGGGGGTGTCCGCGGGGGCCGCGACGGCCGCGGTCGCGGCGGTGGCCAGAGCGGCGGGGGCGGCCAGGGCCGCGGCGGCGAGGAGGGCGAGGGCGGCGGCGGGGCGGCCGGCCCGCCGGGATATCAGGGGTGACACGTGCGTCCTCCGATCAGCCCGTGCTCAAGGAGGGGGATCGCACGGGGTTGAACGCAACATGCCAGAACGGCGAGCGGTTGGGGAAGGCTTTACGCGTGACCCGTTGTCACAAACGTGTCAACACTGGACTTCTCTCGATCGAGATCGACTGTCATCGACCGTTTTCGACCTTTTCCGATCAGGACCCGCAGCCACCCCCCGGACACCCCCGCCAACACCCCCTTCGCCCCCGCCACCCCGACGCCCCGCCGGCGGCGTCAGAACGCGTACGGCCCGAAGCGCCCCCAGGCCACGACCGCCACGAGGGCCAGCAGCAGCACGTTGACCGCGACGCTCCGCCCCTCGCCGCGCCGGCCGTGCACGACGGCAGCACCGGCCATGACGACGGCGAGCCCGGTGGCCGCGACCGGCACCAGACCGGCGGCGATGCCGACGGCGGCCGGCAGGACCAGCCCGATGGCGCCCAGGATCTCCAGCAGGCCGATCGCCTTGATCGCGGCGGGCGGGTAGTTCACCGCCCACGTCCCCGTGGCCTGGACGACCTTCTCCTTGGACTGGAGCAGCTTGGGCGCGCCGGCGGCGAGGAAGAGGGCGGCGAGGATCCCGGCGAGGACCCACAGGAAGACGTTCATGTCACTCCGATGATTGGATTGAAGCTTCAAGTAAAGTACGCCTGCTTAATTGAAGCGTCAAGCGAATCGTCCGGGATCTAGAGTGGTCGCCATGGACAAGGACGAACCGCGCTGGCTCAGTGCATCCGAACTGGAGGCCTGGAAGGCGTTCAGCGCGATGATCATCAAGCTGCCCGCCGCCTTGGACGCCCAACTGCGGGCCGACTCCGACCTCAACCAGTTCGAGTACCTCGTCCTGGCCGGCCTCTCCGACGCACCCGACCGCACCCTGCGCATGAGCGATCTCGCCGTCCTCGCGAACGGCTCGCTCTCCCGGCTGTCCCACGTGGTCAAGCGGCTCGAAGGACAGGGCTACGTCCGCCGCGAACGCTGCCCGGGGGACGGCCGGGCCACCAACGCCGTGCTCACCGAGGACGGCTACCGCAAGCTGGTGGACAGTGCCCCCGGGCACGTGGAGCAGGTGCGGTCGCTGGTCGTGGACCCGCTGGACGAGGAGCAGCTCGAACAGCTGCGCCGGATCTCCCTCCGGATCCTCCAGGCCATGGACCCCGGCCTGACCTGGCCGCCCAGCTGCTGACTCCCGGCCCCGCTCCGCCCCCGGAGGCCCGGCCCGCGCAACGCGTCCGGCCCCGGCCCGCGTCGCGCAGGGCGGCGGGGACCGGGGCCGGGGGCGGGGGCAGAGCCGGCGGAGCGGAGGACACGGAGGACGCGGAGCCGTCCGCTCAGCCGCGCAGGTGGGAGATCAGGACGTCCAGGACGGCCCGGCGCTCCTGCGCCAGGTAGAAGTGGCCGCCGGGGAAGACGTGCAGGTCGAAGGCGTCGGTGGTGTGCGCCGCCCAGTCACCCATCTGCTCGACCGTCACCCGCGGGTCGGCGTCGCCGGTCATGGCGGTCACCGGCACCGTGACGATCTCCTCCGGCTTGGCGAGGTACGTCTCCACGGCCGTGTAGTCACCGCGCAGCGACGGCAGGATCAGGTCCCGCAGCTCCGGGTCGGCCAGCACCCGCTCGTCGGTGCCGCCGAGCCGGGCCACCTCGGCGAGCAGCGCGTCGTCGGGCAGCAGGTGCACCGAGGACTCGCGGGGCTCGGACGGCGCGCGGCAGCCCGAGACGCAGAGCCGGACCGGACCGGTCACGCCGTCGCGCTCGAAGCGGCGCGCCACCTCGAAGGCCACCACCGCGCCCATGCTGTGCCCGAACAGCACGAGCGGCCGGTCGGCCCACGGCCGCAGCGCCGCGTAGGCCCGCTCGGCGAGCGCGGTCAGCGAGTCGAAGGCCGGTTCGTCCAGCCGGTCGAGCCGGCCCGGGTACTGGACGGCGAGCACGTCCGCGTACGGGGAGAGCGCGGCCGACCAGTCCCGGAAGTAGCCGGCGGACCCTCCCGCGTGGGTGAACATCACGACCCGCGCGGACGCGGTGTCGACGGGATGGAATCGGCGGTACCAGAGACTGTCGGTGACGGTGGGGCGGCCGGACATACGGGGGTCTCCCTCGCGGCTGACGGATCGGCAGGATGATCTCTGCACACAGTCTCCCCGGCCGACCCGCACCCGCGTCAACCGTCCCCGGCATCACCGGCGCCCCGACCGCCCCATCGGGTCGCCCGTCGGCCACCGGCGGTCGGCCGTCGGCCATCAGCCGTCCGACGTGCTCCGGCCGAACAGGGCCTCGGCCGCCCGCGACCGGGAGCTCGCGTCCAGCAGCAGGACCGACACCGCCTCCGGCACGGGCGAGGCGGTGGCCCCGCGCACGTGCCCGGAGAGCGCGGCGAGCAGCCGGTCGAGCCCCCGCCGGTGCCGGGCGAAGGCGCGACGCGACGCCGAGCGCCCGCGGGCCCGCTGGCCCGCCAGCGCGGCGGCGGCGCCCACGTCGAGCAGGACCAGGTGCAGCTCCCGCCCCTGCCGGGCGGCCTCCCGGGCGAGCCAGCGCCGCATCCACGCCCGGCTGCCGCAGTCGTGCACCAGCAGCGGCCCGCCCCGGCGCACCGAGCGGCGCAGCAGACGGAAATGCTCCAGCCGCGCCCACGGGCGGTAGACGGCGTACGGCAGCCGGTCCGGCATGACGGCGGCGCACGCCTCGTGCATGGCCCTGGGGTCGACGGTGCCGGCCTGCGGGGCCCGGGCGGACCAGCGGTGCAGCAGGGTGCTCTTGCCGCTTCCGGGCAGCCCGGAGACCACGACGACCGCGTCGGCCGGGTAGCGCACGGCGAACGGTGCGCCGCCCTCGCCGCGCAGGTCCACGGGGCCGCGCGGCTCCAGGACCGCCGCGCCCGCCGGTCCGCCCGCCGGCTCCGGCGGCTCCGGCGGTTCCTCGCCCCGCGGTGCCGTCCCCGCCCCCGCCGTCCGGCCCGCACCCGGCGGGACCGCCCTCGGACCGCCCGTGATCGCCGACCTGTCCATGCTCTTCTCTCATCCCGTGCGTGCCCGACCGGAAACGATAACAATCCACGCGAAACGACCCGCACGCGGTTCCCGACCGGCCCGACTCCCCCCGATCCCCCGGTATCCCCCGGTATCCCCCGGTGGTTCGGGCCGCCGGGGGCCGCCGGAGGCCGTCCCGCGGCCGCTCCTCATGGGTCCCGTCCGAGGTCACCGCAGGGCGGCCCCTCACCCGAACGGGTCGGTCCGCGGGATTCGCCCGGTGCAGCGCCTAGGGTGGTCAGCGCTCGTGATGAACCGTCAATTCCCTTGACAACGGCTGGAGGTGGCATGCCCTAAGGGTCCGGCACCCACGGCGACGGCCGGGGCGTGCGGCCCGGCACGGCGCGCGCCGTCGCGCTCCGACCGCCCGCGCGCACGGCCTCGCGCGCGGCGGTCGTCCGCCGGAACCGCCCGTGGGCACTCGACCCGGCGGGCCGGTCTGCCGATACTCCCGGCGGCACTCCCGCGCCGTCCCCCTGGAGGCACCTTCCGTGACCTGGCTCCGCGTCCTCACCGCCCTGGCCGTCCTGACCGCGGCGGCGGGCCTCGTGGCCGTCTTCGCCCGCTGGACGGACCCGGCGCGGGGAGACCGCGCGGACGGCACCGGCCGCAGGGAACGCACCGGCCACACCGGCCGGGCCGGCCGCAGGGAACACGGCACCCCCGAGGACCGCCTGCGCGCCGAGGCCGAGCGCTCGGGGCTGATCCGGCCCATGGACGACGGGAACTGACGTACCGTCGCCCGATCCGGCCGGCCCGCCCGGCGGCCCGGCCCCCCGGCCCCGCTCCCGGCCAGGGGCTTCACCGTCGACAAGAGGACACGATGTGTCCTATGGTGAACAACGTGTCTAGCGCCCAGTCGCGACGCACACGCCCCCTTCCCCGAACGAAGGAGCCACCCGGCCATGGCCGAGACCATGACCACCGCCAAGGCGGACCTGGTCGACCTCGCACAGCGCAGGATGCACACCGCCATCCCCGACAACGGCTGGACCACCCGCCAGAAGCTCGCCCTGACCTGCCGGATCCTCTTCGACGCCGGCCACGACTCCGGCCTGGCCGGGCAGATCACCGCCCGCGCCGAACGGCCCGGCACCTACTACACCCAGCGGCTCGGGCTGGGCTTCGACGAGATCACCGAGGACAACCTGCTGCTCGTCGACGAGGACTTGGAGGTCCTGGAGGGCGACGGCATGGCGAACCCCGCCAACCGCTTCCACAGCTGGGTCTACCGCGCCCGCCCCGATGTCGGCTGCATCATCCACACCCACCCCGCGCACATCTCGGCCCTGTCGATGCTCGAAACGCCCCTGGTCGTCTCCCACATGGACCTCACCCCGCTCTACGAGGACTGCGCGTTCCTGGAGAACTGGCCCGGCATCCCGGTCGGCAACGAGGAGGGCGAGCTGATCTCGGCCGCACTCGGCGACAAGCGCGCACTGCTCCTCGCGCACCACGGCATGCTGGTGGCCACCGCCGGCATCGAGGAGTCCTGCACCCTCGCCGTGCTGTTCGAGCGGGCCGCCCGGCTCCAGCTGCTCGCCTCCGCCGCGGGCCGGATCCGGGAGATACCCCCGGCGCTCGCCCGCGAGGCCCACGACTGGACCTCCACCCCCAAGCGCAGCCAGGCCAACTTCGGCTACTACGCCCGCCGCGCCCTCCGGGCCGGCCACGGCGACGCGCTCACCTCCAAGACCCTCACCGAAGGCGGTGCCTGACATGGCCGGACCCGTGCTCGAAGGAATCATCGCCTACCCGGTGACCCCGTTCGTCCCCGGCGAGACGGGCGGCGTCGACACCGGCGCGCTCACCGTCCTGATCGACCGCCTGATCGAGGCCGGCTGCCACGCCGTCGCCCCGCTCGGATCCACCGGCGAGAGCGCCTACCTGGACGACCAGGAGTGGTACACCACCGCCGAGGCCTCGCTCGCCGCGGTCGCCGGCCGGGTGCCCGCGGTGGTCGGCGTCGCCGACCTCACCACCCGCAACGCCGTCCGGCGCGCCCGCTTCGCCGAACAGGCGGGCGCGGACGTGGTGATGGTGCTGCCGCAGTCGTACTGGAAGCTCGACGAACGCGAGGTCGTCCGGCACTTCACCGCCGTCGCCGACGCGGTCACCGTCCCGGTGATGATCTACAACAACCCGGCCACCAGCGGGATCGACCTCTCCCCCGAGCTGATGGTCTCGCTCGTCGACCGGGTGGAGAACATCACCATGGTGAAGGAGAGCAGCGGCGACGTGCAGCGGATGCACCGGCTCGCCCAGCTCACCGACGGCGCCCTGCCGTTCTTCAACGGCAGCAACCCGCTCGCCCTGGAGGCCTTCGCCGCCGGCGCGGCCGGCTGGTGCACCGCCGCGCCCTGCCTGATCCCCGGTCCGGTGCTCGCCCTCCACCGCGCCGTCCGCGCGGGCGACCTCGACGCCGCCCGGGAGGTCTTCTACCGCCAGCTCCCCGTCCTGGAGTTCATCCTCCGCGGCGGCCTGCCGACCACCGTCAAGGCAGGCCTGGGCCTGCTCGGCCTCGACGTCGGCACCCCGCGCCACCCGCTCCTCCCCCTCGACGAGCCCGGGACCGCCCGCCTCGCCGCCCTCCTCGCCACCGCCGCCTGACCCGCCCCGGCCCGCGCCGGCCCGACCCGACCCGCCGTGTGCGGCGGTGGCCCCCGCCACCGCCGCACACGGGCCGTCCCGGCCACCGGCGGGCGCGGGGCCGTCCAGGATGGTCCTAGGCTCGGACCCTCCGAGGAGAGGGACGGTGGGACCGGGTGGGCAGGTGGGAGCGGGCGCTGGACGCCGCGGGGGTGCGGGAGGCCGGGCTGCGGGCCGCGTACGGGCGGCAGCGAGACCTGGTGGTCCGGTACCGCCGGGAGATCGCGGCGGCGGCCGGGCTGCTGCTGCCGGAACGGACGGTCCCGCACGTGATCGCCGCCACCGCGTTCATGCACCGCACCGACACCCTGCTCGACAGCGGCCCCGCCGAGGGGCGCCGGAAGGCCGCCGAGCGGTGGCGGGAGGAGGTCACCGGAAGCCTCGCCGCCGGCCGCGCCGAGGACCCGGACCTGCGGCCCCTGCTGCACAGCGCGAACGCCCACCCCGTGCTGCGCGAGCGGGTGCTGGAGTACCTGGCCGCCGCCGACGCGGACCTCGACTTCGCCGGGTTCGGGACCGAGGCGGACTACCAGCGCTACGTGGACGGCTACTCGCTGCCGGGGTTCATGGTGGTCGCGGGGCTGCTCGGGCCGCCCGGCGACCAGCGCGCCTTCCGCACCGCCTGCCGGACCTTCGTCGACGCCAGTCAGCGGCTCGACTTCGTCAACGACCTGGCCGAGGACCTCGCGGCGGGCCGGCTCACGATCCCGGAGCAGTGGCTGGCCCGGCACGGCGTCACCCGCGCCGGGCTGGAGCGGGCCCAAGACGGACCGGCCGTCCGGGCACTGCTCGGCGCGCTGCTGGACGAGGCGGACCGCACGCTGGCCGAGGGACGGACCGTCGTGGACCTGACCCCGCCCGAGCACCGGCCGCTGGTGCGCTGCGTCGTCGGGGTGGAGGCGCTCACCAGCGCCGCCGCGCGCGCCGACCTCGGTGCCCTCCTGCACCGCCCGGCGAGCCCGTCCAGGCCCGCCGCACTGCGCCTGCTCGCCCGCGAGTACCTCCAGGCCCGGCGCTCCCGCGGCTGACGGCACGGGCGGCCCGCCGGCGGGGGCGGGAATCGAATGGCCCGCGGAATCCGGACACCCGTATGATCGCCGCGTGAATCACGAGGTCATCGACGGTATACCTGTTCTCTGGACGTCCGCGCCCGGCCCGCTGGAGGCCGCCCTGGTCTTCGGCTGCGGGGCCCGCGACGAGACGCTGCGCACGCTCGGGGTGACCCACCTGATCGAGCACCTCGCGATGAGCACGCTGCCCCGGCTGCACCACGACCACAACGCCTCCGTGGACCTTGAGGTCACCGAGTTCACCTGCTCCGGGCAGCCCGAACAGGTCGTCGACTTCCTGGCCCGGGTCTGCGCCGCGCTCGGCGCCCTCCCGCTGGACCGGATCGACCGGGAGGCCGGCGTCCTGGAGGCGGAGGACGGCCGGGTCGCCTCCCCGCAGACCGGTGAACTGCTCTCCCACCGCTACGGCGTCAAGGGTCTGGGGCTGGCCTCCTACCGGGGCCCGGGCGCCGACCGGATCCCGGTCGAGGCCGTCGAGGAGGCGCGCGCCCGGTACTTCCACGCGGGCAACGCCGTCCTCGTGCTCACCGGCCCGCCGCCCGCCGGGCTGCGCCTGCCGCTGCCCGCCGGCGAGCGGCCCCGGCACGAGCTGAGCGTGCCCGCCCAGACGACCGGGCCGTCCTGGCGCCCGGAGGACGTGCCCGGCCCCGGCCTCGCCCTGAACACCGGCCTGGCCAACGACGCGCTGAACCTGGCCGTCGACGTGTTCGCGCAGCGCCTGCGCGACAGCGCGCGCCACCAGCAGGGGCTCTCCTACGACGTCGGCAGCGACGTCGCCGACGCCGGGAACGGCCGGGGCGAGCGGACCGTGTACCTCGACGCCCGCGAGGGCCAGGGGCAGAAGGTCGGCGAACTGCTCTGGCAGGAGGCCCTGCGGCTGGCCCGCGACGGGGTCACCGAGGAGGAGCTCGCGGAGGAGCGCGAGGGCCTGCGCGAGGCGTGGACCGACCCGCGCGGCACCGTGCTCGAACTCTGCGCGGCCGCCGCCCGGCTGCTCTTCGACGAGCCGTACCGGGACGTGGACGCCCGTCTGGCGGCCATCGCCGCCGTCACGCCCGAGCAGGCCCGCGCGGCCTTCGCCGAGGCGCTGGAGACCGCCCTGCTGGTGGTGCCCGAGGACTGCGGGATCGCACCGCACCTGCCCGACGGCACGCCCGTGCCGCGGCACCGCTGCAGCGTCCGCACCGGACTGCCCGACGGCGGCCGGGTGTTCCGGCCCTCGCTGGCCGACCGGCTGCGGTACTCCGCCGCCCGCCGGACCCGGCTGGTGGTCGACGACGCCGGGGTGTGGGCGCAGGAGCCCGACGGGGAGATCCACCACGTGCCGTTCGACGAGGTCGTGGCGGTCGAGGTGCGCGGTCCGGGCCGGATCGTCTTCGGGCGCAGCACCTGCTTCGTCCCGGTGGTGCCCGACCTGTTCGCGGACCTCGGACCGGCGGTCCGGGCGATCGACGCCGCCGTTCCGGCGCACCTGATCTACCACGCCTCCGCCCTGCGCTCCGCCGACTGAGCCGGGCGGGGCTCCGGCCGCCGCCCGCCCGGAGCCCCGCCCGTCGGAGGTTCGCCCCGTCGGAGGTTCACCCCCGGCCCTGCCGACCGTTCGGCCCCGGCCCGTCGGCCCGTCGCGCCGACCGGTCGGACCGTCAGCCCCGCCCCGAAGGAACACCGCGCATGCCCACCTACGCCGCCATCACCTCCGCCCCCGCCGAGCAGGTGCTCCCCGCACTCGCCCGCGGCAAGCGGGGCGGCTACCTCTACGCCGGGCCGACCGGCACCGGCCTGCTGTTCGACCCGCCGAAGCCCCGCTTCGGCCGGATCAGCCGCGGCCGGATCATGGACCCGGCCTGGTCGCTCGCCGTCGGGACGAAGACCGCGGTGTGGCTGCTGGAGGACGCCGAGTGGGGCCTGTGCGTCACCGCGTGCTTCCCCGGCGGCGGGTTCGACAACCTGGGCTGGGCCCGGGACTGGACCCCGCCGGCCGATCCGGCCGAGTACGCCGCCCACCGGGCCGACTGGGACGCAGCCTGCGCGAAGCTGGGGGCCAGGGCCGGTCTCGCCGACCCGGCCGCGCTCGCCGCGCTGCGCAACGACCCGGCCCCGGACGGCAGCCGCACCTCCTCGGAGGAGCTGATGGGCCGCCTGTGCGGGCTGGTCGGCGGGCCGCCCGTGGTGATCGGCCAGTCGCTCGGCCTCCAGGCGGGCCCGGCCGGGCGGGACTTCGTCCGTTTCGAGGCCAAGGGGCGCTGAACCGGGCGCCCTCCGGGCCGCGGGCCGGGCCGGGGTCAGGGCAGCGCCGGGACCCGGTCCGCCGGTCCGGCCGGATCGTCGTGGATCACCACGAGGATCGCGGCCGGCCCGGCGCCGGTCGAGCGGCAGCGGTGCGGCAGGGCCGCGTTGAAGTAGACGCTGTCCCCCGGGCCGAGGGCGACCGTCCGCTCCGGGAACTCCAGCTCGGCGGTGCCCTCGTGGACGAAGAGGAACTCCTCGCCCGCGTGGGACTTGAACGGCGCGTCGCCGGACCCGGTGGGCGGGTGCATCATGAACGGCACCATCTGCTTGCCGGTCAGCCCGGTGGCGATGCCCTCGTAGCGCGGGCCGCCGTCACCGCTCCCGGCGGCCATCGGGGTCCGCTCGCCGGCCCGGACCACGGTGACCAGTTCGGGCTCGACCTCGTCCGAGAAGAGCCGGCCGACGTCCACGTTCAGGGCGTGCGCGAGTTTCAGCGCGGTGGAGATCGACGGGTCGCTGAGGCCCCGCTCCACCTTGGACAGATAGCTCTTGGTGACGCCGACCTGCGCGGCCAGTGCCTCCAGGCTGAGCCGGTTCTGCTTCCTCAGCACCCTCACCCGGCTGCTCATCCGCCGCCCCTCACGCCTGTCCCCGCACCTGTAGCGGGACGTTCCGCCCCAGTATCCCAGCCCGCCCCGGTGTCCCGCCCCGGGCGGGTTGTCTTGCCCCGGGAACACCGGGGTGTCAGTGGCCCTCCAGGTCGTCGGGGCGCACCGCGATGTGGTCGGCGCCGAGTTCGACGGCGACCCGGTGCTCCATGCCGAGCGCCTCCAGGAACTTGGCGGGGAGCTGGACGCGGCCGGTGCGGTCGAGCATGACGTACTCGGTCTCGTTGACCGACTCCTCGCCGTGCTCGTCGGTGAGGGTGCGGCGGAGCACCTCGCTGCTGGTGCGGCCGTCCCGGATGGCGACGGTGCGGCGGACCTCGCCGGCCACCATCGGGTCGTGGGTGACGATGACGACGGTGGCGCCGAGGTCGCGGTTGACGGTGCGGAAGGCCTCGAAGATGCTCGCGCCGGTCTCCGAGTCGAGCTCGCCGGTGGGCTCGTCGGCGAGCAGCACCGGCGGGTTGTTGGCCATGGCGACGGCGATCGCGACGCGCTGCTGCTGGCCGCCGGACATCTCGGCGGGGCGCCGGCCGGCGAGCTCGCCGATCTGCAGGGCCTCCAGCAGTTCGGCGACCCGGGCGGCCTGCTGCCGCGACGCACCGCGCGAGCGGCCGCCGCGCAGCTGCATCGGCAGGGCGATGTTCTCGGCGGCGGTGAGGAAGGGCAGCAGGTTGCGGGCGGTCTGCTGCCAGATGAAGCCGACCACCTCGCGGCGGTAGCGCAGCCGCTCGCGGGGGGACATTTCGAGCAGGTCGCAGCCGGCGACGGTGGCGGTGCCGGCGGTGGGCACGTCGAGCCCGGCGAGGATGGTCAGCAGGGTGGACTTGCCGCTGCCGGACGCACCGACGAGCGCGACCAGGTCGCCCTGCCGGATGGTGAGTTCGAGCCCCTGGAGGGCCTGCACCTCGACGCCCTGGGCGCTGAAGATGCGCACCAGCCGGTCGCAGACGATCGCGGCGTCCGCGCCGTGGGCCCGGGGGCCGGCCGCGGCGGCGCGCGCCCGCTCCTGGAGTTCCTGGAAGGTGGGGACCGGGGCGGTCCTCTGGTCCTGGGCGCCGGCGTTCACCGCGGTGCTCCTCTCGTCGGCGTGGTGGGGGTGGTCGCGTCGGGGCCGGGCCGGGGCGGGGCCGTCATCGCTGGTCCCCCGCGCGCAGTTCGGTGGCGATCTGGCGCCGTCCGGCGACCAGCGCCTCGGCGACGACGCCCGCCGAGACGAGCGCGGCGAGACCGGCCGTCTGCAGCAGGACGGGCGGGACGTCGACCGGCAGGCCGCGCGGGATCTCCACGCCGACCAGCACGGACAGGTCGAAGGCCGGGCCGAGCAGGGCGACGGCGCCCAGCGCGGTGAGGCCGCCGCCGATCGCCGCGACCAGGGTCTGCGGCAGGGTCTCGACCAGGATGAGGGCGAGTCCCTGGCGGGGGCGCAGGCCCATGGTGCGCAGCCGGGCGAGCAGGGCGGTGCGTTCGGGGGCTGCGCGGACCAGGGTGAGCAGGACGGCGATCAGGGCGAGGGCGCCCGCGCCGACGACGGCGGTCCAGAACAGCCGGGCCGCCGAGGTCTGGAGCGGGTCGTCGCCGAGTTCGGCGGTGACGCCGGCGCTGGTCCGCACGCTGTAGCCGGCCGGCAGCTCCTCCTGACCCGCGCCGCCGCCGCCGTCGACCCGGGCGGTGCGCTGCGCGCCGGTGGCGATCCGTTCGCGCACCAGCTTCCGCAGCTCGCCCTCGTCGACGGAGCCGGTGGCCAGCCAGAGGTTGGCCCGGCCGAGTTCGGGGGCGACGGCGACGGCCGGGCCGGCCGGCAGGACGACGAACAGCCGGCCCTCGCCCTGGAGGGCGGGGGTGCCGTCGACGGTGGCGGCGGTCCTGGTGAGCAGTTCGCCGCCGTTCGGCAGCCGGAGGCGGTGGGTGGCCGTCGGGCCGAGCCGCTGGGCGAGCGCGGTGGAGACGAGGGCGGGGACCGGCGCGTCCGGGCCGCCGGTGCCGCCGGACAGCGCGGCCGGGTCGAAGGCGCCGAGGCCGAGGGAGCGGGAGATCTCGGCGTAGGCGGCCGGGTCGGCCACCACGGCGAAGACGCGGACGGCGCCGCTGTCGCCGAGCACGAACACCTCGGTGTCGGCCCAGAGCGGCGCGGAGGCCCGGATCCCGGGCAGGGCGGCCGCGGCCTCGGCGAAGGCGGGCGGGACGGTGACGCCGATCGGGACGACCACGGAGGCGTCGCCGCCGATGCCGATCCGGGCGGCGTGGGCGCGCGAGGAGTCGACGGCGTTCAGCACGGTGGCGCCGAAGCCCGCGGTGGTGACGGCGAGCAGCAGGGCGAGCAGCGGCAGTACGGAGGGGCGCCGGTCGCCGGTGCCGCGGGCCGCGCGGGCCAGGCCGAGGAAGCCGACGGCGCCGGGGCGTCCGGCGGCGACCCGGCCGAGCGCGCCGACCAGCAGCGGCTGGAGCCGGGCGAGCAGCAGGCCCCCGGTGAGGGCGAGCAGCAGCGGCGCGACGATCAGCAGCGGGTCGGCGTCGGCCCCGGTGGTGGCGACGCCGCGCCGGCGGACCACCGCGACGGCGGCGACGGTCAGGGCCAGGACGGCGAGTTCGGCGACCAGGCGGCGCCGGGCGGCGCCTGGCCGGGGCCGGGACCAGAGCAGCGCGGCGCGCAGCGGGAGGGCGAGCAGGCTGAACACGGCGACGGCGGAGGCGGCCAGGAGGGCGGCGCCCCAGCGGGGTGTGGGCAGCAGCAGGAGGGCGAGCGCGGTGGCGGCGACGGCGGCGGGCAGGACGGTCACGGCGTTCTCGCCGAGCAGCCGCCGCACGACGCCGGCGCGGGAGCCGCCGCGGGCCTGGAGCAGCCGCAGTTCGGCGAGGCGCCGGTCGCCGGTGAGGGCGGCGGCGAGGCAGAGCACGACCATGCCGACGCCGGCGAGGCCGGCCGGGCCGATCCCGGCCAGCGGCGCGGCGGCCCGCTGCCGGTCGGTGGCCTGGGTCAGCAGCGAGGGCAGCGGGGAGGTGATCCGCAGGCCGGCGCGCGCGGTGGTGTTGGCCAGCTCGTTGGCGGTGGGTCCGGTGAGGTAGGAGTTGAGTTCGGCGTCGATCTCGTGGAGCCGGTCGGCGCGCAGGCCGTCGACGTCGACGGGCAGCCGCCAGAAGTCCTGTGCGCCGGGCTGCCAGGCCCGCACCCGGTCGAGGGCGGAGCCGTCGACGAGTCCGGCGGTGTGCCAGTAGGCGGCGGGCAGTTTGCCGCTGGTGAAGTTGAGGCAGGCCCGGTTGGGGCAGGGCAGCTCGGTCCAGAAGGGGTCGTTCTGGTCGGTGACGTCGAGGATGCCGACCACCTCGACCCGGGGGGCGTCCTCGTCGACCGCGATCGAGCCGGTGTGCAGGACGGCGCCGAGGCGGATGCCCATGGTCTCGGCGGCGGCGCGGCCGAGCGCGACGGGGACGGGCCCGCCCGGGGCGGGGGTGCCCGGCCAGCGGCCCTCGGCGAGGGTCACGTGGTCGCGCAGGCCCTGCACGTAGAGCAGGGCCATCGTCGGGTCGGCGTCGTCGGGCCGGGCGAGGCCGGGGTCGGTGAGGGTGCGGGCCTTGCCGCTGCGGGTGCCGTGGACGATGCCGCCGGGGCCGACGCCGAGGATGCCGGCGTGCGCGGCGAGCCGCTCGGCGTCCTTGTCGAGGCGGGCGACGGCGTCGCCCGGGTCCCCGGTGTCGCCGGCCCGGCCGCGGGCGTCGACGCCCTGGTCGGAGCTGGCGAGGATGCTGGTCGCGGCCGGGCCCCGGTCGCGGAGGAACTCGCGCAGGCCCTGGTCGGCGGTCCGGTCGAGGAGGCGCGGGAAGGCGGCCGCCAGGAAGACGGTGCCGAACGCGAGGGCGGCGGTGAGCAGCGCGGCGAGCGGGGCCGCGCGCAGCCGGGTGCGCACCCAGGCCGCCGGGCGGTGGGCGGCCTGCGGTCCGGCGTCCGCGGGCCGGGCGGCCTCGGTGGCGGCCGGGCTGGTCACATCTCCTCCAGGTACCGCAGTCGCTGGGCCACGTCGCGCCGGCGGCGGCCGCCGAGCAGGGCCGAGATCAGGGGGACGGCGGCGATCGCGGCGGCGAGCAGCACGGCGGTGCCGAGCGGCAGGTCGACGAGGGCCTCCGGGACGGGACGGCGGGCGGCCGGGGTGAGCACCACGAGGGGCACGATCAGCCGGACGATCAGGGCGCCGAGGCCGAGGCCGACCAGGCTGCCGAGGCCGACCAGGAGGGCCTGTTCGGCGGCCGCGGTGCGGACGAGCCTGCGCCGGGGGGTGCCGAGGGCGACCAGCAGCGCGGAGTCGCGGGCCCGTTCGCCGGCCGCGGCGGCCGAGGCGGCGCCGAAGCCGATGGCGGCGAGCACGGTGGTGACGACGGCGATGCCGGCGAGCGCGTTCTGCGGGGCGGCGCTGAGCGGGTCGCCGAGCAGGTCGGCGGCGACCTCGTCGCGGAGCTGGAGTCCGGGTGTGCCGGGCGCCGCGCGCAGGGCGGCGGCGGCCTCGGCGGGGGTGCGGTCGTCGGGGCCGGTGGCGGGGAGCCACCACTCGGTGGGGATCGGGGTCTCGCGGCCGGCGGCGGCGAGGGCCCGGCCGGCGGTGCCGAGGTCGACCAGCAGGGCGGTGCCGCCGGCGACGGGCAGCGACTCGACGGCGCCGGTGATCCGCACCTGCACGGTGGCGAGGCCGAAGGGGACCCGGACGGTGGATCCGACCGTGGCGCCGGTGGCGGCCAGGTAGCCGTGGGTGGCGACGCCGGGGATCTCGGCGGGCGGGCGGGTGGCGGCCGGGACGATGACGGAGCGCCGGTCGCCGAGGCTGTTGGAGGCGGGCCTGAAGCGGGCGCTGAGGAGCCGGCGCTCGTCGGAGGGCTCGGCGGCGACGGTGATCGGGGTGTCGCGGGTGCCGCCGTCGCCGGTGTTGGCCCAGGCCAGGCCGGCCGGGACGGCGGCCGGCACGGCGGGTCCGGCCGGGGAGTCGGCGGCGGCGAGCCCGCGGACGGTCAGTTCGCCGCCGTCGGTGGCGCCGTAGGAGAGGGTGAGGCCGATGACGGTCAGCGGTGCGGAGACCGTGCTGAGGCCGCCGTCGGTGAGTGCGGTGAGGTCGGCGACGGCGCGGCCGGTGCCGGTGGCGGGCATCCCCTTGAGCGGGAGGACGAAGGAGACGTCGTGGCGGTCGCGCACCAGCAGCCAGGCCTCCGGGGCCCTGGGCGCCGGTGCGAGGTCCTCGCCGGGTTCGGGCCGGCGGGGGTCCGGGGTGAAGGTGACGTCGGCCTCGATGCGGCGCGGCACGCCGGGCAGCGGGATCCCGGCCGCCGCTCCGGCGGGGGCGCCGACGGCGAGCGGGGTGAAGAGGCCCTTCGGGTCCTGTCCGTCGAGCAGGTCGGCGCGGACCGGGACGCGCTCGGCGAAGGCGGTGGCGTTCAGGGCGAGGATCTGGCCGTGGCCGTCCGCGCTGTCGGGCAGGGACTGCTCCTGGCGGCTGACCGGCACGATCCGGTCGCCGCCGGGCAGCGCGGTGAAGCGGCTGCCCTGGCCGAGCGGGTCGGTGTGGGCGCCGTGGATGCGCAGGCCGCCGGCGGTCGCGAAGGAGGCCTGGTCCTGCTGGGAGGTGTTCCAGGTGTCGTGCTGGCCGAGTGCCAGGACGCCGGTGGAGACGCCGAGCACCAGGAGCAGCACCGGTCCGGCGGCCTGGCCGGGGCGGCGGGCGAGCTGCCAGCCGACGAGGGCGGGGCCGAGGCCGCGGCCGCGGGCGGCGATCCGGGCGCCGAGGCGGGCGGCGACCGGGAGGAGGCGCAGGGCGAGCAGGGTTCCGGCGCCCAGGGCCAGGGTGGGGGTGGCGATCAGGATCGGGTCGAGGCCGAGGCGGCCGTTCGCGTCGGGCGACAGCCCGCCGCTGTACTGGGAGAGTTGCTGGTAGGCGAGGACGGCCAGGGCGAGCAGGGCGAGGTCGGCGCCGGAGCGGGCGGCGCCCGCGGCCAGGGCCTGGCGGCGGCCGGCCCGGCGCAGGACGGCGGCGCCCGCGCCGCGCAGCAGGGCGGGGACGGCGGCGAGCAGGACGCAGCCGAGGGCGCATGCGACGGCGACGGGCCACAGGGTCCAGCGCAGCGAGGTGTCCAGCGGCACGTGGCGCAGCGGGCCGAAGCCGCCGAGGGCGCTCAGCAGCGGCGGGGTGAGCAGCGGGGCGAGCAGGGCGGCGGGTGCCGCGAGCAGGAGGGCCTCGGTGGCGCTGAAGCCGCCGAGCCGCAGCCCGGAGGCGCCGCGGGCGGCGAGCAGGGCGTTCTCGGCCTGCTGACGGCCGGCGATGAGGTGGACGACCAGCAGCAGGGCGGCGGCGGCGAGCACGATCAGCTGCAGGGCGCCGATCAGCAGGGTGGAGCGGGCGACCATCGCGCCGGAGTCCAGTTCCCGCAGCAGTTCGGGCAGTTCGGTGCGGACGACCAGCCCGGCGTTCCGGTCGATCTCGTTGCCGGCCGGGGCGATCCGGTCGCGCAGGGCCTCGACGGCGGGGGCGCCGACGCCGGCGAAGTCGGCCTCCAGCAGCCAGGTGCGGCCGTTCTGCGGGATGCCGGCGGCGGTGAAGGCTGCCTCGTCGACCATCAGCGGGCCGTAGGTGGTGAAGCCGCCGGTCAGGACCTCGCGGCCCTGCAGCGGGTCGATCCGCCAGTAGAGGTCGGCGGGGTCGTTGGCGCGGTAGACGCCGGTGATCCGCACGGTGAGCGGGGCGCCGCCGTAGCGGTCGGCGAGCCGGACCTCGGTGGGCAGGGCGTCGGCGGCGAGGCCGAGGCGGGAGAGCACGGACTGCGGGACGGCCGCCTCGACGGGGCCGGGCGCCGCGGAGGCGGCGGCGGGCCAGCTGCCGGCGAGCAGGCCGACGTACTTGCGGTCGAGGGCGGCGAGGAGGGTGAGGTCGTCCTCCTTCTCCTTGGCCGCACCGGACCGCGGGGCAGTGGTGCTGCCCGGCTGCTTGTCCGCCGGGGCAGTGCCTGCGCCGGCCGGCAGGCCGTAGGAACGGCTGCGGGTCAGGCCGAGGGTCGTCGTCGGCAGGTCGCCGAAGAGGGTGCGGGCGTAGTCGCCGACCGCCGCGTCGTCCTTGGCCCGCCGGTCCAGCCCGTGCTCGGAGTTGACCACCACGGTGGTCCTCGGGTGCCCCCGGCCCTGGAGGGCCTGACGCTGCCCGATCTCGCCGACGGTGTGCTGGAAGGCGACCAGCGCCGTGAGCACCGCCGTCGTGATCAGTACGGTGAGCAGGGCGGCGGCGGCCAGGGGCAGTCGCCCGCGCAGACGGCGCACGACGAAGCCGAGCATCCCGATCCTCCCCCGGTCCTCGTGTGATGTCCGCGCCGCGCCGCCCGGACCGGGCAGGCGCCTCCCACTGCGCGGACGGGCGCTCCTGGGTGCGCCGGCAGTGATCACCGGTGCTTGATCACCGGATAGCGGACGATGCTGTCAGATCCGGTCAAGGAAAGGAAGGGACTTGCGCGAATCATGCAGGTGATGAGCAAATGCTGCGAACCGCTGCCCGCCGTGCCCGACGGGACGTCAGCCCGGCGGGCTTCGCGCAGCCATGAACACCTCATGTGGAACACCTAGGGGACGCCGTATGACGCAGCAACCGGCCGGCACCGTGACCGCTCCCATGGTGGCCGTCGACGAGGTCCACCGCAGCTTCGGGACAGGCGAGCGCACCGTGCACGCCCTGCGCGGCGTCTCCTTCACCATAGGCAGGGGCGAACTCACCGCCCTCAAGGGCCGTTCCGGCTCCGGCAAGACCACCCTGCTCAACCTGGTCGGCGGTCTCGACAGCCCGACCGGCGGCACCATCACCCTGGACGGCACCGACCTCGGCGGCCTGGACGAGGAGGGGCGGCTCGCGCTGCGCCGGGACCGGCTGGGCTTCGTCTTCCAGTCCTTCGGCCTGCTGCCGGTGCTCACCGCCGCCGAGAACGTCGGGGTCCCGATGCGGCTGCGCAAGGTGCCGGCCGCCCAGCGCGAGGAGCGCGCCCACACCCTGCTGGCGCTGGTCGGGCTCGCCGACCACGCCAACCAGCGGCCCGGCGAGCTGTCCGGCGGCCAGCAGCAGCGGGTCGCCATCGCCCGGGCGCTGGCCAACGAGCCCGACCTCATCATCGCGGACGAGCCGACCGGCCAGCTGGACTCGGAGACCGGCCGCTCCATCATGGAACTGCTGCGCGCGGTGGTGCGCAGCGAGGGCGTCACCGTGCTGGTCGCCACCCACGACCCGAACCTGATGGAGCTCGCGGACCGGGTGGTCGAGCTGCGCGACGGCCGGGTCGTCGAGGAGGCGCTCGCCGGGTGACCCCGGCGGGCCGGGGCCGCCCGACACCCGGCGGGCCACCGCCCTTCCCTCCGCGGGCCAGCAGGCGCACCGCCCAACGGATCTGACGGATCCTCAGCCATGCGGCCGGCCCGCGGCGGCCGTTCCGGCTGGCCGAATCCGGACGGGTCCCGTTCCGATTTCCCGCTTCGTAAAGAGCCGGTCACGTCGAACCCGCGCGGAGCCGTCGGGGGTGAAGGCCGGGTGAAGGATCTGTCGGCAGCGGCAGGGGGCATCGAGCTGCTCCCTTCATGAACACGGCGGCGGGCCGCGCTCCCGCCGCGCCCCGCCGCCCGCGGTCGCACGGGCCCCGCACGCCGGCGCCGCCGGGGCATCCGCATGCGGACGAACCGGGCATCACGGCGCCCCGGCACGGCGCGGCCGACGCCGCCGCGCGGAGCGACTTACCGGCCAATGTGGATCCGGGACCCTCTCGGCGGCGCGGACGGCGATCTAGACTCGGCGACGCGGTGGCGCCCGGCCGTGATCGATCCGATCCGGCCCGTGCGCCCACGGGGGACCGGCCACACCCGCAACATCCGTCGGGGCACACGTGTGCCCCGGCACTCATGTCGCACCTCTGCCCGGCACGTCCTTCACGCCAAGGGAGCCAGTCATGCCCGACATGTCCAACGGCCTCGGTCTCGACCTCCAGGACCTCGACCTGAGCGAGCTGACCGTCACCGCACTGCGCGACACCGTCGCACTGCCGGAGAACGGCGCGTCCCACGGCTCGTGTTCCTGCCAGGGCTCGTCGTCATGCGTCCAGCCCAACCTGGCCGCCACCGACCTGGTCTGACGTTCCGTCAGCCCAGTCCCTTCGACCCACTCAGGGAGACCATCATGTCCGACCGCATTCAGGACGACCTGCTGCTCGACGACCTCGACCTGGGCGAGCTGACCGTCACCGCGCTGCGGGACAGCATCGCGCTGCCCGAGGGCGGGGCCTCCAGCAACCCGGCCTCCTCGTCCTGCCACTCCTCCTCCAACTCCAGCATCATCCACCCGCCGACCACGCGCTGGTGAATGACGCCCAGAGGCACTGAGCGGTAACGAACCACCACAGGACCCGGCGCGTTCCGCTGTGGAACGCGCCGGGTTCCCCCGTGCCCCCACCTGCCATCGGAGGTCGCCAGCCGTGCCCAGCCGTGCCCCCTCCCGGGCCCTTCCGGCGCCCGCGCCGCCGGCCGCCGCCCCCCGTGGGGCGACCACCGCCGCGTACGCGCTGGTGCGCGCCACCGTGCTCACCCGGGCCGCGCAGTCCGCGCCCTCCGCCCTCGTCCGGGACCTGCTGGCCCGGCTCACCGCCGCGGAGGCAGCGGCCGACGCCCTCCGGGCCGCACTCTGCGACGACCTCTACGCCAGCCGGGGCGGCCACGACGAGGACTTCCACCGCCGGGTCGTCCTGCCGCTGCGCCGGGACCTGCACAACGGCCGCCCGCCGCGGGCCGCGCAGCTCGGCCGGCTCGGGGACCTGCCCGCCAGGGTGCCCCGGCTCGCCGAGTGGCTGGAGCTGCGGGAGCGCCGCGCCCGGCTGCTGAGCGGCCTCGCGGGCGCCCTGCCGCCGGCGGTCGAGGCCGAGCGGGCCGCGCTGGCCGCGGTCTGCCGGGAGCCCGCGTTCCGGCGAGCCGTCGCGCTGGGCAGCGGCGACCTGCTGCGCGCGGTGCTCCACGCCTCGGCGCCGGGCGCCGGGCGGCCGGCCAGGGCCCGCAAGGAGGAGGCCACCGTCCTGCGCCACGCACTGCGGGCGACCGCCAAGACCAGCCCGCTGTCCTGGTTCACCGCCGTCGGCTGGGCCGCGGACGGGCCGCAGGCCCCGGACGGACAGCGCTCCCCGGACGGGCCGTACTACCCCGACGGGCCGCAGCCGGCCGACGGAGCGCAGCCGGCCGACGGGCCGCGGACCGGCGCGGCCGGGCCCGCGCCGCACGCCGTCGTCCGGGTCAACCGGGCCCTGGTCGGCGCGCTGGTCCAGGCCCTGCTCGACGAACCCCGGCGCGCCCGCGGCCTGCCGCACCGGATGACCAGCGCCGCCCGGACCGGGGCCGGCCGCGCCCACTACCAGCGCACCCGGCTGGTGTTCGTCGGCGGCCGCTACCTGACCGCGCAGGAGGACGAGGTGGAACTCGGCGCCCGGCCGCAGCTCGCGCTGCTCGCCTCCCTCACCGAGACCCCCGACCCGCCGGACCGGCTCGCCGCACGGCTCGCCGAGGCCCTCGGCCGCCCCGGCGGCGACCCGGCGGTCGGGCGCTTCGTCGGCCAACTCCTGGACGCGGGGCTGCTGGTGCCCACCGAACCGGTCGACCCGCAGTGCCCCGACCCGCTGGAACGGCTCGCCGACTGGCTCGGCTCCTGGCCCGGGGACGCAGCGCTGGCCCGCGCCCTGCGGAAGCTCGCCGACGACACCGCGGCCTACGCGACCGCGCCCGCCGAACGCCGCCCGGGGGCGCTCGCCGCCCTGGCCGCCGACTGGCGCCGGGTGCTCGCCGACGCCGGCCGGCCCCTCCCGGAGGACACCCTGCCGGTCAACGTGCTCAGCGAGGACGTCCACGAAGCCGTCCCGCCGCAGCCCCGGCCGAGCGCGGCCGACCGTGCCGCGCTCGCCGAACTCACCCCGCTGGCCGAGCTGTTCGACCACGGCCACGTGACCAGGCTGGCCTCCCGCGACCGCTTCGTCGCCCGCTACGGCACCGGCGGCGTGTGCACCACGCCGTGGGAGTTCGGCGCCGAGATCGGCGACGCCTGGGCGGACGTCCCGGTCCCGGCGGACCTCGCCGCGCTGCGCGCGGAGTTCACCGGCCTGCCCGAACGGGACGGCGAGGTCGTCCTGCCCGCCGACCGGGTGCGCGCGCTGGCCGGCCGGCTGCCCGCCTGGACGGCGGCCCGGCCGCTCAGCTACTCCTGGTTCGTCCAGCGGGAGCCTTCCGAGGGCCTGTTGTGCGTCAATCACGTCTACTGCGGCTGGGGCCGCTTCACCAGCCGCTTCCTCGACAGCACCACGCCACGGGCCGCGGCCGAGGTCGCCCGGCAGATCCGCGACGGGCTGGGCGACGGCGCCCGGGCCGCCCAGGTCCGGCCGGTGGGCGGCTTCAACGCCAACCTCCACCCACTGCTGCTGGACGAGGAGATCGGGCCCGACCGCCGGTGGTCCGCGCTCGCCGAGGCCGACCTCGACCTGGTGCACGACCCCGCCGACGACCACCTCCGGTTCCGGCTGCGCTCCACCGGCGAGTACCTGGACGTCCTCTACCTGGGTTTCCTCTCCCCCATCGTGCTCCCGCAGCGGCTGGCCCCCCTGCTCGCGGACCACCCGAACGGCGTCGTCGTCCTGCAGTCGCTGCTGCCCCGCACGGCGCTGCCCGCGCCCGGTGGCACGGTCACCCGCACACCGCGGCTCCGGTACCGGCACGTCGTCCTCGCCCGCCGCCGCTGGCACCTGCCGGCCGGGGTCCTCGACGCCCTGCGGGCCGACCTCGCCGCCGGCCCCGCCTCCTGCCCGGAGGACGCCCCCGACGGCGTCCCGGTCGCCGCCGTCGCCCGCTGGCGCGCCCGCCTGGGACTGCCCGAGCAGCTCTTCCTCCACCCCGTGACGCGGCCCGACGACAACGACGCCCAGGCCCTCGACACCTTCCTCGACCGGCTCCGGGCGCCCAAGCCCCAGCCCGTCGACCTCGGCAACCCGCTCCACCTCCGGCACCTGGACCGGTGGCTGGCCCGCCACCCGCACGGCGTCCTGCTGGAGGAGGCCCTGCCCCTGATCGGTGGGCAGGACGAGCCGACCCGGGCGGTCGAACTCGTCGCGGAGACCTACCGCCCGGCCCGGCCCGCCGCCGCGCCGCCCACCCCGCCCGCCCCGCCTGCGCACCGCCGGTTCGGTGCCGAGGAGCCGCAAGATGACCGAGCCCATGAGTGAGCCCGCGCGCGGGCCCGCAGCCGAACCCGTCCGCGCGGGCGCCGCCGAGTCCCCGACCGGCTCCGTGGACGGCTCCGCGGACGGACCGGCACCCGCGACCGCGACCGCGACCGCCCACGACGTGTTCCTGTACTACTACCACCCCACCAAGGCGCCCGCCCTGCGCGAGGCCGTCCTGCCGCTGGCCGGGCTGGCGACGGAGCGCGGACTGCGCGCCCACGTCGAGCGGCACTGGCGGTTCGGGCCGCACCTGCGGCTGCGGCTGGAGGGACCGGCCGAGCGGGTGGCCGCCGTCGCCCGGGAGTGCGCCGAGGCACTGCGGAGCTGGGTCGCCGCACACCCCTCGGTCGCCGACCGCACCGGGGAGCAGCTGCTCGCCGAGGCCGCCGTCGCCGGACGGGCCGAACTGATCGCGCCGCCGTACGGCCCGCTGGTCCCGGACAACACCGTCCGGACCGCGCCCGCCGACCCGGCCGCGAAGGCCGATCTGCAGGCCCTGCTCGGGGCCGAACCGGCGGAGCTGCGCGACGAGCTGATGCGGGCCGGACTGCCCGCGGTCCGCTCGGCCTGCGCGTTCCTCGGCGACCACGGCGACACGGCGGAGGCGCGGGTCCAACTGGTGGTCACGGCGCTGGCCGCGCACGCGAGCACCCATCCGGACGGACTGGCCGGCGGCCACTACTCCTTCCTCTCCCACCTGGAGGACTTCCTCGTCCACGAGGACCCCGACGGACGCCTGCGCGCCGCCTTCGACCGGCACTGGGAGCGCGGCGGCCCCGCGGTGACGGAGCTGGTCCGCCGCGTCGCCGCCGGGGACACCCGGGGCTGGGAGCGGGACTGGGCGCACTGGTCCGCCACCGCCTGGCACCGGTCCGAGCGGCTGCTCGCGGCCGGGGCCGACCTGTCGAGCCGCGGCGAGGAGTACCGGGCCCGCGCCGCCGCGCTCGGCGACCGCGCCGTCACCGAGCGCTGGGACTTCGAACTGCGCACCCGTTACAGCGAGTTCCACCGGATGACGGCCCGCGCCGACCCGGACGGCACGGTGTTCGGCCGCACCGACTACCTGATCTACCGGACCGGCACCAACGCCCTGTACCGGCTCTTCGCGATCTGCGACGTCCGGCCGCTGGAGCGCTACCTGGCCGCGCACCTCGTCGTGCGCGCCGTGCCCGCGGTCACCGGACACCGGTGGCAGGACCACCTCGGTCCGGCCGCGGCCGCGGCCGGGACCGAAGGGGCGGCATGACCACCGAACGGGCCGTTGAACGGGCCGCCGAACCGGCAGCCGAGCCGACCGTCGAACCGATCGCCGGACGGCCGCGGTTGCGCCCCGGCGTGGCGGTCACCCCGCTGCGGGAGGGGCTGCACCTGCGCGGCCGGGGCACCAGCCTCACCCTGGAGGGCAGCCGCGCGCTGCCGGCGCTCTGGGAGGTCCTGTCCGCACGGCTCGCCGGTGGGCCCGCCACCGGGACGGAGCCGGGCCGGCCGGGAGCGGAGGCGGAGCCGCCCGGACCGGGAACCGACGCGCCGGCACCCGCGGCGGGCCCGCCGGCGCCCGCGGCCGCGCACCCGAAGCTGGAGGCGGCGCTGACCACCGTCACCGCCCGGCTGCGCGAGCACGACCTGCTGGTCGACCATCCCGTCGGCACCGAACCGCCGCCCTGGCCGGGCTCGGTGGCCGACCGCCCCGGGGACGCGGTGGCCGCCCTCGCCGCCGCGCGTCCGGTGGTCTCCTCGGCCGACCCGGACGGCGCGACGGCCCGCGCGGTGGCCCGCGCCCTCGCGCGGGGCGGGACGGAGCCGACGGTCGTCGCCGACGCCTCGCTGCCCGCCGGACAGGTGCTGGCCGTCGCGGGCGAACCGCCGGTGGCCGTCGGTCTGCGGTGCGGCACGGACGGCGGCTTCGTGACCGCGCCCGCCGACCCGGAACGCACCCGCACCGACCTCGCCGCGCTCACCGAGCGCCTGCGCCCCGGCTCCCGCCCGGGCGACGGCTCCGGCGCGAGCGGCGGTCCGACTCCGAGGACGCTTCCGCTGCTGCTCGCCGCCGCGGCCGCCCAGCGGCTGCTGTGCGCCGTCGCCGGGCTGCCCGACCCGGGAGACCCGGCGGACGACCCCCGGCTGCTCGCCGGCCGCCCCGCCGTCCTCGTCGCCGAGGCCCGCCCGCCCCGCGCCGAGCACCGCCCGTGGGCGGCGGGCCCCGGGCCCGCCGCCGCACCCCCCGAGGACCTCGAAACGGCGCTGAACCGGATCGCCGTACTCGGCGACCCGCGGCTCGGCGTGCTCGACGCGCCCTCCCCCGGCGACCTCCCACAGCTCCCCGTCGCCCTGGTGAGCTGCCGGATCCCGGACGGGCTCCTGGTGGCCGGGGCCGTCCGGACCGACCTCGCCCGGCTGGCCGGCGCCGTCCGGGCCGTCGAACTCCACCTGGCGGCCGTCGATCCGCGATGCGCGGGCACGGACTCCGCGGCCCCGGGCACCACCGCCCAGGTCACGGCCGGTGCCGGTCCCGGCCACGCCCTCGGCCGGGCCCTGCGGCGCGCCGCCCTCGCCCTCCCCGCCGCCTCCGCCGACGGCGCGCCGCCCGGGGTGCTGTGGCGCGAGCATCCGCAGGCCCGGCACTGGACGGCGGCGCTGTCCCGGCGCCTCGGCCGCGGCGCCGCCCTCACGGTCCGCCGCCTCGCCGGTACCGCCTTCCTCGCCACCGTGGAGGGGAGCCGCGCCGTCGAGGCCACCGCCGCCGACGCGGTCGCCGTGGCCGCCCTGGCCGCCCTCACCCGGCGGGCCGCCGACGACCTCGGCCCGGCCGCCGTCCACCGCACCGCGTTCGACGGCTCCGCCGCACCGCTGGCCGCCGCCGGACGGCAGCTCCCCGACTGGGTGGACGAGGGCTGGACCGGCCGCTGGCTCGCCGGCCTGGCCGACCGGGAGGCGGGCCTCCAGCACGCGCTGACCGGGCTGACCGGGCTGCGCACCGCCCCCTGGCGGCCCGGCACCGCCGCCGCCCGGCCGCTGGCCCGGGCCCTGGCGGGCTGCGGGTTCACCGTCCTCGTGACCCTGGGAGACCACCGGTGACCGCCCTCGAACCGCCCGTCCTCGAACCGCCCGCCCTCGCCACCGCGCCGTCGGGCCCCGCATCGGCCGAGCCCGCGCCGCCCGACCCCGCAATGGCCGACCCCGCAACGGCCGACCCCGAACCGCCCCTCCCCGAACTGCCCGTCCTCGGCCCCGAACAGGCCCTGGCGACCACCGCCGGCACCGCCGTCGTCCACCTCACCGACTGGAGCCTCGGCCTCGCCGAACAACTCGGCCGGCACGCCCTGGCGCACCCCGTCCGGCTGGTGCCGGTGCGCGAGGACGGCGCGCTGACCGTCGTCGGACCCGTCCTCCACCCCGGGGCGCCCGCCTGCCTGAGCTGCACCGAGTTCCAGCGGCTCGCCACCGCCGGCGGCCGGGTGCCCTGGCAGAGCCCGACCCTGGCCCTCGCCGGCACCGGCACCCCGGCCTTCTCCGAGGCGGTCCTCGCCCTGGCCGCCGACCTCGCGGCCGAGGCCACCGAAGCAGCCGAAGCGCCCGAAGCGGCCGGCGCCACCCGAGCGACCGGCCCCGCGGCCACCCCGACCCACGCCACCGTCCACGTGGTCCACGGCGACCGCGCCACCTGGTCCACCCACCGGGTCCGCCCGGTCGGCGGCTGCCCCGTCTGCCACCCGCTCCCCGCCGACACCCCGGAAGCCTCCCGCCTGCCCACCGGACCCCGCCCGCTGCCCGACCCCGCAACGCTGCGCGGCCCCAACGACCGCTCCACCGCCGAACGGCTGCGCGCCGAACTGCACGACGAGCGCTTCGGCCCGGTCCGCCGCCTCTACCGCACCGAGGACTCCGCCTTCGCCCTGACCACCGCCCTGGTCACCGACGGCCGGGTCGGGGACGACGGCGGCTACGGACGCTCGACGGACTTCCGCTCCAGCGAACGCGTGGCGCTCTTCGAGAGCGTGGAACGGCTCGCGGGCATGCGTCCGCTCGGCCGCCGCACCGACCTGCGCGCCTCCTGCGCCGCCCTGGTCGCCGCGCGCGGACCCGGGGCCGTCCTCGACCCGGTCCGGCTCGGGCTGCCCGACCCCGGCCACCACCCCTCCCGGACCACCGTCCCCTACACCCCGGAGCTGGAACTCGACTGGGTGCACGGCTGGTCCCTCACCCACCGGCGTCCGGTCGCCGTCCCCGAGCACCTCGCCTACTGGGACCCGCCGGGCCGCGACCGCCCCCGGGTGGCGCACGAGTCGTCCAACGGCTGCGGCCTCGGCAACAGCCCGGAGGAGGCCGCGCTGTACGGCCTGTTCGAGATCGCCGAACGCGACGCCTTCCTGATGGCCTGGTACGCGCGCACCCCGCTGCCCGCCGTCACCGTCCCCCTGGACGACCCGGAGACGGCCGGACTCGCCGACCGGGCGGCCCTGCTCGGCTACCGCCTGACCCTGCTCGACGCCACCAACGACCTGGGCGTCCCGTCCGTCCTCGCGCTCTGCCGCTACCGGGGCACGCACCCCGGGGCGCCGCGGGTCTTCCTGGCCGCCGGGGCCCACCACGACCCGCGGACGGCGATCCGCTCCGCCGTCGCCGAGGTGGTCACCAACGTGCAGGACGCGCCGCGCCGCCCGGCCACCGACGGCGGCGCCCGCGACCCGCAGCGGCTGCGCGCCATGCTGGAGCGGCCCGAGCTGGTGGAGGTGCTGGACGACCACGTCGGCGTCAACACCCTGCCCGAGGCGCAGCCCCGGCTGGACTTCCTGTTCGCGGGCCCGCCCCCGGTGCCGTGGCAGGAGCGCTGGCCCGGCGCGCCCGAGCCGGTGGGCGACCTGACGGCGCTGCTGGAGCGGACGGTCCGGCACCTCGCCGCGGAGGGGCTGGAGGTCGTGGTGGTCCGCCAGGACGAGCCCGGCGTGCGCGAACGGCTCGGGCTGTACTGCGTCAAGGTGATCGTGCCCGGGTCGCTCCCGATGACCTTCGGCGAGGCCAACCGGCGCACCCACGGCCTGCCCCGCCTGCTGGAGGTCCCGTACCGGCTGGGCCGCACCCCGCGCCCGCTGCGCCACGACGAACTGCCGCTGCACCCGCACCCGTTCCCCTGACCCGCCGCCCCGGTCCGGGCCCGCTCCGGGCCGGCCCGATCCCCCGACCGTTCCCCCTGCCGTCCGGGAAGGACGCGATGACGACCCCACAGCTGCCGAACGCCCCCTGGCAGAGCCTGCACCTGGCCCTGCCGCTGCCCGCCCACGAGACCGACGCCTTCGTCACCGAGGACCTCGCCCCGCTGATGGACCGGCGCGAGGGCGCCGACTGGTTCTTCATCCGCTACGGCGAGGGCGGCCCGCACCTGCGGATCCGCTTCCGGGGAACGGGCGGACAGGCGCACACCCTCACCAAGGAGCTCGGCCGGCTCGCGGCCCGCCGCACCCCGCCGGACGGTCCGTGGACGGCCCGGCACGGGGAGGTCACCGCCGTCCGGTACGAGCCGGAGACCGAGCGCTACGGCGGCCGCGGGCTGCTGCCGGTCGCCGAGGAGCTCTTCGCCCGCTCGACCCGGACCGCCGTCGGGGCCCTGCGCACCCTCGGCCCGGACGGGGCCGCCCGGCTGCCGCTCGCCCTGGACCTGGCGCACACCACGGCCCACGGCCTGGGCATGGACGAGCTGACCGCCGCCCGCTGGCTGCGGCGCCACTCCGCGTCCTGGCGCTGGGTGACGGAGTTCCGGCCGCTCCCCGGGGCCGCCGTGCACAGCCGGGTGAACACGGTGTTCGCCCGGCAGCGGCAGAGCCTGGCCCGGCGCGCCACCGCGCTGCGCACGGCGCTCGACACCGACACGGCCGAGCCCTGGCTCAGCGACTGGTTCGCCTCGGTCATGGAGGCCGCCGGCCGGATGCGGTTCGAGGCGCCGGAGGCGTCCGAGGAACGGCTGCTCTGGGTGTGGGCCTCCCAGCTGCACATGCTGTTCAACCGGCTGGGCGTCGGCCCGGACGAGGAGCGGGCGGTCTGCCGGCTCGCCGGCCGGACGCTCCTGGAGACGGACCCGCCGTTCGACTTCTTCCCCGAGGGGGCGGACGCCCCGGACCGTCAGTACCTGGAGCGCAGCAAGTTCCAGATCGGGCGCCCCGAGGACACCGCGCTGCCGGAGGTGCCGCCCCTGGAGGTGCCGCGGCCCTCGCCGGTGGACGTCCCGCTGCCCGCCGACCCGCTGCCCGCCGTCCCCCTCGCCGACGCGCTGCTCGCCCGCCGCTCCGTACGGGGCCGGCTGACCGGTCCGCTCACCGCGGGCGAGGTGGGCGGTCTGCTCTGGTCCGCCTGCGCGCCCAACCGCCCCACCGGCGACCGGCCCTACCCCAGCGCGGGCGGCATGCGCGCGGTGCGGGTGCGGCTGCTCGCCCTCGCCGTCGACGGCCTGCCCGCCGGCACCTACCACTGCGTCCCGGAGCTGCGCTGTCTGCGCCCGATCGGCCCGGCGCCCGAGCCCGAGCAGCTCAAGGCGCTGTCCTACTACCTCTCCCGCCCGGCCTCGGACCCCCAGTCGCTGATCGCCGACGAGGCGCCGGCCGTCCTCGCGATCCACCTCGACCTCGCCCGGCTGCGGCAGCGCTACGGCCTGCGCGCGCTGCGCCTGGGCCTCGTCGAGACCGGGCACCTCGCCCAGAACCTTCTCCTGACCGCCACCGCGTTCGGCCTCGGCACCACGCCGCTGGGCGGTCTCTTCGACGACCTCGCCCACGAACTCCTGGCCCTGGACGACCTCGACGAGCCGATCCAGTACCTCCTCCCGCTGGGCCGCCCGGCCACGCCCTGAACCCCGGCCGGGACCGACCCGGACCCGCCGTCAGCCGGGCGGACCGGCCGGACCACCGGACCGCGGGGCGGTCAGGTGCTCCAGGAGGCCCGTGAGGTGGAGGGCCCGCTCCATCACGCCCGGACGGTTGTCCAGGTGGAGCGCCGCACCGGCCTCGCCGGCACGGCGGTGGATCACGATCAGCGCGGACAGGCCCGAGGAGTCGATCCAGGTCAGCCCGGCGAAGTCCAGCCGCACCCCGCCCGACGGCGCCACACCGCGGGCGAGGCGGCCGGTGACGGCGTCGAGGAGTTCGCCGCTGGTGTCGTAGTCCAGCTCCCCGGCCACGTGCACGGTGAGCGCGCCCGGCGTGTCGTCGACCGTGACGGTGAGCCCGGAGGGCGGCGGGCCGGTCACCCGCGGGGGCCCGGGACGGAGCGGGCGTCCAGCGCCGCCGTGCCCTGCCCGAGCAGGGCGAGCGCGCGGGGGAAGTCGTACAGCTGCTCGGCGAGGACGTCCAGACAGGTGCTCAGGGAGCGTCCGGGCACGCCGCGGGCGGCGAGGACGTCCGCGGTCCAGAGCAGGAACCCGGTGAAGAGCTCCCGGTCGTCGACGTAGAGGGCGGTGGTCAGGAAGTCGACGATGTGGGCGACGTCCTCGGCGGTGCGCTCCCGCTGCTCCTCGCTGTACCCGCCCACCCCGGGGGCGCGGCCCTCCAGACCGGTCAGGGTCTGCTTGACGAGCTGCCCGCGCGCCTGGGTGACCATGGAGTACTCCTGGTCGGCCAGGTGCGGGAGGTCGTCCACGACCTGGCGGATGGCCGCGGGCGAGGGCCGCGTCAGACCGGCCTCCAGCGCGTCGGCCGCCTCCCGGGCGTCCGCCGCCCAGCGGTCCGCTCCCAGCGCCCGGGCGTAGCGGCCGCCGGGGCCGAAGGCACCGCCGCCCGCCATGACGGGAACCCCGATGGCCTGGCACGCGGTGATGGCGGTGTGGGCGGCCGGCAGGTGGACGGGGATCGAGACGGACAGCAGGACGGCGTCCGGGTCGGTGCGGTGCAGGTGGGCGATGAGGTGGGAGGTGGGTGTCCGGGCCCCGAGGAAGTCGACCCGCCAGCCGCGCAGGCGCAGCGTCTCGGCGACCAGGCGGGCCGGCAGGGCGTGCCACTCGCCGTCCACACAGCTCACGGTGACCCGGCCCCGGGAACCGGCCGGCGCGCGCGGGGGGTGCGGCTCGTGGTGGGCGATGGCGGCCATGGCGCGTTCGTTGATCGCGGTGACGGCGTGTTCCTGGGCGACGGTGAGGCGGCCCGCCGCCCACTCCGCGCCGACCCTGAGCTGCACCGGCGCGATCACGTCGAGCAGCAGTGTCTCCTCGTCGATCCCGGCGTCCAGCGCGGTGCGCAGCAGGTCGACGGCGCCGTACTCGTCACCGCCGACCGCGGCCGCCCACAGTCCGGCCAGCACGTCGGCGGCGTTCACCCGCCGTTCCTTCCGGCCGGCCGGCCGCCGTGCGGGGCGAGCGTCCTCGGGGCGCTGATGGCGACGGTGGCCATGTCGTCGTGGCGGCCGGTGCCCAGCCACTGCGCAGCGACCATCTGCACGCGTTCCACCACCGCCTCCGCCGGGATGCCCGCGCACTCGCCGAGCACCTTGCGGAGGCGGCGTTCGCCGAACAGCTCGTCACCCATCGGTCCGCCGCGGGCCTCGGTGATCCCGTCGGTGTAGAGCAGGCAGGTGTCGCCCGGCTCCAGGACGGTCTCCGCCGTCCGGGTGCGCACCACGGGCAGCGCGCCGACCAGGGTTCCGCGCGTGGGCACCTCCTCCACCCGGCCGTCGGCGCGCACGACAAGCGGCGGCGGGTGTCCGGCGGAGGTCAGCCGCAGGGCGGTCCGGCCGCCGCGGGAGTCCACCGAGGCCAGCACGAGGGTGGCGAAACGGCCGTGGTGGGAACCGAGCAGCGCGCCGTTGAGGAGTTCGACGACGCGGTGGTGGTCGTCCGCCAGGGGCAGCAGGGCGTGCAGGGTGTTGCGGATCTTCCCGGTCAGCACCGCGGCCTCCAGGCCCTTCCCCGCGACGTCCCCGAGGACGACCAGGGTCTCGCGGTCGGGGTCGGCACCCGGGTGGACGTCGTAGAAGTCGCCGCCGATGCGCTCGTGGTCCTTCGCCGTGCGGTAGCCGCCCGCGTAGTCCACGCCGTGCACCCGGTGGAGCACCGGCGGGAGCAGCTCGCGCATCAGGGTCGCCGTGACGGTCGCCTGTTCCGTGTAGAGGCGGGCGGCCGACAGGGCGGCGCCGGCCCGGGCGGCGAACAGCCTGGCGAAGACCTCCTCGCCCTCGGAGAACGCCTGCTCAGTGCTCGAACGCAGGAGGATGAGCGCGCCCGCCGGCACCCCGTGCCCGGGCAGCGGGGTGACGATGACCGAGCCGACCGCGCCCTCGAACCCGTCGGGGACCACCCAGTCCGGCAGGCTCGCGGCATCGATCCACCGCGCCGGCACCGGCGGGAAGCCCTTCAGCGCCTCGCTCAGCCCCGGGACGCCACCCGGGTCGATCGGCCGGGCGGTCCGCAGCACCGGGCCGCCCCGCAGGGCGTGGGTCAGCGGGTGGTTGCGGCCCTGCGCGGGGGCGACCAGGACCGCCGCCTCGGACAGGTGCGCGGCGGCCATGCCGGCGGCCAGCTCCATGCACCGGGGCACGTTGAGGGTCGAGAGCAGGGTCGAGGAGACCTCCGCCAGGACGCCGGTCCGCTCCCGCGCGTCGCGCAGCGCCGCCTCGGCCAGCCGCCGGTCGGTGTCGTCGACGAGCCACCACACCACGGTTCCGCCGGCCGTGAGCGTCGGGTGGGCCTCGACGAGCCGGTCCCCGACCCTCCCGGAGAACGGCCCCGCCGGCGCGCCGCCGGTCGGTGCGCCGCCCGATGCGTCCACCACCCGCCGGTGCGCCTCGGCCAGCCACCCGGGCAGGCCGCCGTCCGTACCGCCGGCCAGGACCGCCAGGGCGGCCCGGTTTCCGCGCACGGGCGTGCCGTGCCGGTCCACGATCAGGACGGGCTGGGGGGATGCCTCCCAGGTCTCGCCGACCGCGACGTCGGCACCGGAGGGTAGAGCGGGGCGGGTGGGGGAACCGGGAGCAACGAACACGGGCAGGGGCACGCCGCAGTGCGCGCCCCACCACCTTCCTGCGCTAGGAAAAAAGATGCCGTCCGCAACCGTCCCGCATCCGTCCGGGGGATGCAAGCCGCCCGGGAGCGTCCACGAACCGGCCTCACGTCCGGTACACAGAACCTACCCGAACGCGGGCCGACGGGGCTCACGGGCGGTGTCCGGCCACCGCGGACCGGTGGGCGCACGGGCCCGCGGGACGGGCCGGTGCCGCCCCGGTGCGGTACCGCCCCCGGGCGGCTCACCCGCCGGGGCGCAGGGCGTCGGCCGCCCCGTCCACGGTGCCGTAGGTGGGCAGGAGGCCGTCGATGCCGGTGATGGCGAGCAGCCGGCCGACCTCGGCGGTGGTCCCCACCAGCGCCACGGAGGTGCCGAGCCTCCGGGTCCGTCCGAGCACCGAGAGGAGTTCGGCCACGCCGATCGAGTCGCAGAACCGCAGCCGCGCCAGGTCGAGGACGAGCGGGAGTTCCCCGGGGGTCCGTTCGACGGTGCGGCGCAGCCGCGGCGCGGTGTGGTAGTCGAGTTCGCCGGCAAGCGCGATGACGGTCACCCCGCCGGGGTGGGCGCGGACCTCGATGGTCAGGGTGTAGTCGGGCACCTGTGCTCCGTGCGGTGGTCGGGGTCGGCTGGCCGGTCAGTGGAGGTGGGCGACGAGCAGGGCCACGTCGTCGGTCCGGGACTTGGCGAAGGCGGAGAGCAGCAGGTCGCCGACGGCGTCCGGGCCCGGCGGGACGGCGGCCACGGTGTCCCGGAGTTCCTCCAGTCCGCTGTCGAGGTCCTCGCCGGGCACCTCGACGAGGCCGTCGGTGACGAGCAGCAGCATGCTGCCCGGCGGGGTCGCGTGGGAGACCGCCGCCGGCTGGGGCATGTCCAGCCCGAGCAGGATGCCGTGCTCGGTGAGGTAGCGGGTGGTCCCGTCGGGCAGTCTGAGCAGGGGTGGCAGGTGGCCCGCGTTGGCGACGTGGATCCGCCGGCGGTCCGGGTCGATCAGGACGAGGCAGACGGTGGCGGTCGTGCCCGGCCGGAGCTGGACGAGGAGGGCGTCCAGGCGGCGCAGCAGGGTCCGCGGGTCGTGCCCCTCGATGGCGTAGGCCCGCAGCGCGTGGCGCAGCTCACCCATCGCCATGGCGGCCTCCAGGGAGTGGCCTGCGACGTCGCCGATGGCGATCAGGAGGCCGGCGGGGGTCTCGATGGCCTCGTAGAAGTCGCCGCCGATCTCGCTGCGGGCGGAGGCCGGCTCGTAGCGCACCGCGAGGTCGACGCCGGGGACGGCGGGCAGCCGGGCGGGCAGGAAGCTGCGCTGCAGGGTGAGCGCCAGGGCGTGTTCCTCGGCCTGACTGCGCATGGCCTCCAGGGCGAGGGCGGCGGCCTGGGTGAGCTGGGAGAGCAGCCGGCGTTCGTCCAGTCCGGCGCCGGCCCGGGCGTCGACGGCGAGGGCCACCAGCGGGCGGCCCGGCTTGGTCCGGGCGACGAAGAGCCCGACCTCCCCGGCGGGCGGCGGCTCGTCGGGGAGGCCGTTGCCGGTGAGCGCGTCCTGCCACTCGGCGGCGGTCAGGACGGTGGAGCCGGTGCCGCCGGCGTCGCCGAGGGTGTGGTGGGCGACGGCGTCGAGCAGGGCGGGCGGGGCCTCCAGGAGCCGTACGGAACGGTCCGGGTCCGGTGTGCGGGCCCCGGTGGGCGGCTCCGGCCGGCAGTGCGCGAGGTGGAGCGCGTCCTGTTGCGGCCCCTGGACGATCACGGTGGCGCGGGCCGCGCCGAGGTCGATCGCGCCGAGTGCGGCGGCGGTGACGAGGGCGTCCGCGTCGGGGGCTCCGTAGAGGGCGAGGGTGCTGCGGTGCAGCGCGGCGACCCGGGCGGCGAGCCGCTCGGCCCGTCTGCGCGCCCGCGTGTAGCGCAGGACGGCGGTGACGGTGGCCTGGAGCTCGGCCGGGTCGATCGGCTCGGTGAGGTAGGCGTCCGCGCCCCGGTGCAGCCCCTGGGTGCGGTCGCTGGCCAGGATCGCGGTGGCCGAGATGTGGATGACCGGCATCGCCTCGGTCCGCGGCCGGTCCTTGATCCGCTCGCACACCTCGAATCCGGTCATGTCGGGCAGCTGGACGTCGACGACCGCGAGTTCGGGCAGCGTGTCGGCCGGTGTGCGGTCCAGCAGGGCCAGCGCCTCGGTGCCGTCGCGGGCCTCGACGACGGTGTGCCCGGCCCGCCGGAGCCAGCTGCCGACGATGTAGCGGGTGGTGTCGTTGTCGTCGAGGACCAGGACGGCGGCGGGGGCGGCGTCGGAGGTGGTACTGGTCACGATCCGTCCTCGTGGGGGGTGGGTCGGCGGGGCGGGGGCACGGCCCGCTCGGCGGACAGTGCCGCGGCGAGCCGGCCGCTGGTGAGGGTCGGTTTGTGGAGCACCGCGCGGGCGTGCCCGAGCCGGGTGCGGTCGGTGCTGTCCAGGCTCTCGGAGGTGACGACGACGACGGGGATGTGCCGCAGCGCCGGGTCGGCCCGCAGCCGGGCCAGGACCTCGTAGCCGTCGACCTCGTCCATGTGCAGGTCGAGGACGATCCCGTCGGGCCGGGCCTGCCGGACGGCGGCGAGCGCGTCGCGGCCGTCGGCGACCTCGACGACCTCGTCGGCGATCCGGTGCAGCAGCGGCTTGAGGACGGCCCGGAAGGCGGGGTCGTCGTCGACCGTGACGAGCACGGGCAGCCGGGCGGGGGCCACCGGGCCGGCGGGCGCCGGGTGGAGGGGGAGGCACACCGTGATGACGGTGCCGCGCCCCGGCTCGCTCTCCAGGCGCAGCGTGCCGCCCAGGAGTTCGGTCAGGCGCCTGGCGTAGGGCAGCCCCAGGCCGGTGCCGGAGCGGCCCCGCTGGTGCGGGCCCTTGACCTGGTAGAACTCCTCGAAGACGTGTTCCTGCTGGTCGGCCGGGATGCCGACGCCGGTGTCGGTGACGGTCAGGACGAGCCGTCCGGGCTCCTCGGCGCCCGGGGGCCGTGCCACGTCGGTGTCCAGGCGGACGGATCCCGTCGCGGTGAACTTGAGGGCGTTGGAGAGGAGGTTGCGCAGGATGCGCACGAGCATCGTCTCGTCGCCGAGCACCGGGCCGAGCCCGTCGGGGGGCGTGATGGTCAGCGTGACACCGGGGGCCGCCAGGCCGCGCAGGGTGTCCTCCAGGTGGACGAGCACCGCCCTCAGGTCCAGTGGGGCCAGGGCGGGTTCGAGGTTGCCGGCCTCCGCCTTCGCGACGTCCAGCAGTTCGTCGACGAGGGCGAGCAGGGTGCGGCCGGAGTCGGCGATCAGCGAGAGCTGGTGCCCGCGCACCTCGGACGGCGCGTCGGCGTCGGCGAGGAGCAGCTCGGCGAGGCCGACGACCGCGTTGACCGGCGTGCGGAGTTCGTGGCTGACGTTGGCCCAGAACCGGGTCTTCGCCTCGCTGGCCTCCCGGAGCTGGCGCGACTTCTCGTCCAGTTCGGCGTAGAGGGCGACGACGCCGCGGTTGGTCTCCTCCAGCTCCTCGGACAGCTGCGAGTACAGGGCGAGGACTCCGCGGTTGGTCTCCTCCAGTTCGTCGTTCAGACGCCGCAGGTCCTCGCCCTGGGCCCGGGTCTGCTCCAGTGCGGCGATCAGGTCCCGGGTCTGGGCGTGCGCGTCCTCCAGGGCGGTCGATCCGCTGTGGGCCGCCAGCACCCGGGCCGCCTTCGTGCTCCGCTCGGCGAGTTCGACGGGCGGTGCCGTCGGCCGCTGCTCGATCCGCACCCGGCCGCTCCGGCCGACCGTGCGGTGGGAGGTGGGCAGCAGGCGGGCGGAGGCGTCCAGTGCCGCGGCGGCGGGGCCCGGCCCGTCCCGCCAGCTCAGGGTGACGTGCAGGACGGGCTCCGGGCCCGGCCGCAGGTCGAAGTCCGCGGTGAGCCGGTCGGCGCCGACCAGGTCACGGCTGAGTTCGCTCAGGGCGGTGGCCAGCCGGACGGCGTCCTGGCCGTCGGAGCCCAGGGTCTCCGCGACCGCCTTGCCGCTGCGCCGCAGGGCGAAGGTGTCCTGCGTGGTGGCTATCGTGACCGTGCCCAGCCGGATCGTCGCGTCGCCCGTCGGCACGACGTCCGCCGGCGGGTCGTCCACCGGTACGTCGTCCCTCGGCACGTCGCCGCTCGGAGTGCTCACCACAGGCCCTTCGCCACGAGTACCCCGGCGTCGTCCCGGCGCACCCCGGCCTCGCGCAGCAGCAGCGCGGCGGCCGTGGCCGGCGGGTGGGACAGGAGCCCGGGGACGGCCGCCGCCTGCCAGCGGTCGGTCAGGCCGTCCGAGTGCACGACGACCGCGCTGCGCGGCGCGAGGTCGTGGCCGACGGTGTGCAGCGCTGGCAGCTGGTGACCGACGATGCCCGGGGCGGACGGCAGGGCCCGCCGGGTGCCGGCGTCGGCGTCCACGACGAAGGCGCTCACGTTGCCCACGCCGCAGAAGGCCAGCCGGCGGGCGGCCGGCTCGACGAGGGCGACGGCGACGGCGCCGCCGCGGCCGGACCGCAGGGCCCGGTGGATGTCGGCCAGGACGGCCTCCGGGGTGTGCGCGGAGCTGGCGTGGAAGGCCGCGACGGCGTCCGCCGCGGCTCTGAACGCCAGCGGCCCGTGCCCGAGCCCGTCGCAGAACATCAGCAGGAGGGCGTCGTCGACCGGCGGGGAGGGGAGCGGGGCGAGCGCGTCCGGCCGCGGGCTCCGGCTGGTCAGGGTCGCCCAGTCCAGGCCCGGGGGCCGGCTCGACACCCGCCTCGGGCTCTCCTGCGGGGTACGGGCGGCGGGCCCGACGGCACGGGCCGCCCAGGCGTCGCCGCACAGGTCCTGACCGCTCATCGGCCGGGTGATGCCCGCCGCGGCCGGCTCCCCCGCGGCGGCGGCCAGCCGGCCGCCGGGGGTGCGGTTCCAGAAGCGCGCGGTCAGGACGGTCCCCCGCCCGGCGGCCGAGTGGACGTCGAACGCGTCGGCCAGCCTGACGATCGCGCCGAGACCGATGCCCAGGGTGCCCCCGGAGGAGTAGCCGTCGGCCAGCGCGCCGGCGATGTCGGACATCCCCGGCCCGCTGTCCACCGTCACGAACTCCAGAGCCGCCTCGGACTCGGTGCGCACCACGCGCAGCAGCATCGCGCCGTCCACGGCGTGGCGGCGCAGGTTGGTCGCCGCCTCGCTCACCGCGAGGCAGACCTCGGCGATCCGTTCGGGCCGCAGCCCGATGCGGTGCGACAGCTCGCCCGCCGCGCTGCGGGCCGCGGCGGGGAGGGATTCGGCGTGCCGGAACCAGAGCGCGTCCTCGCACTCGAAGAGGGGGATGCTCACCGTGCCCACTTCGTCACCGAGACCTTCGTGCCGACGCCCGGTTCGCTGTCGAGGTCGAAGTCGTCCACCAGCCGGCGGGCACCGCTCAGGCCCAGGCCGAGGCCGCCGCCCGAGGTCCAGCCGTCGGTCAGGGCCAGGCCGAGGTCGGGTATGCCCGGTCCGCGGTCCTCGAAGACCGCCCGGACGCCGAGCCGCCCCTCGCGCCGGGCCACGGTGCAGACCATCACCCCTCCCCCGCCGTAGACGAGGGTGTTGCGGGCCAGTTCGCTGGCGGCGGTGACGAGCTTCGTCTGGTCGACGAGCGAGAGCCCGCACTGCTGGGCGGCGGTCCGGACGGTCTGCCGGGCCCGGACGACGTCGTCGGTCGACACGATCGGGACCGTGAACTCCTCCCCCGCCGCGGGGCCGGTCATGGACGGCCCGCACGCGCGGTGCGGTCGCGTTCGAGGAGGGCGAGGCCCTTCTCCAGGGTCAGCGCGGTGCGCACGCCGCCCAGCGAGAGCCCGAGCTCGACCAGGGTGATCGCGACCGCCGGCCGCATGCCCACCACCACGGTCTCCGCGTCCAGCATCCGTGAGATGGCGGCGGTGTTGGCCAGCATCCGTCCCACGAAGGAGTCGACGATCTCCAGGGCGGTGATGTCGATGACGACCCCGCCGGCACCGGTGGCCACGATGCGCTCGGCGAGGTCGTCCTGGAGGTCGAGGACCGTCTGGTCCTCCAGGTCGATCTGGATGGAGACCAGCAGGACCTGGCCGAGCTTCAGCACGGGGACGCGCTCGGTCACTTCTCGCCGCCGAACGCGGGCTGCCGGACGCCGCCCAGCTGAAGGACATGCCGCAGCGCGTCGGCCAGGGTCGCCTTGGTGACGATGTCGCCGAACTGGACGCCGAGCGCGACGAGGGTCTGGGCGATCTGCGGGCGGATGCCGGAGATGGTGCACTCCGCGCCCATCAGACGGGCCGCGACCACCGTCTTCAGCAGGTGCTGGGCCACCTCGGTGTCCACCGCGGGCACGCCCGTGATGTCGATGATCGCGTACTCCGAGCCCGAGTCGACCAGGCTCTGCAGCAGCTTCTCCATCACGACCTGGGTGCGGGCCGAGTCGAGGGTGCCGACCAGCGGCACCGCGACCACGCCCTCCCACAGCTTGACCACCGGTGTCGACAGCTCCAGGAGCTGCTCCGCCTGCGCGCTGATGATCTCCTCACGGGTGCGGGCGTAGGCCTCGATCGTGTAGAGGCCCAGGGCGTCGAGCAGCCGCGCCAGCTGGAGGTAGGCCGTGATGTCCTCGGCGGAGCTGTCCGCGGTCGGCGCCAGCACGTCCTTGCAGGCGAACACGCTCGTGGCGGTCTCGCTCGGGCTCAGGCCGTGCCGCGCCCGGGTGCGGGACAGCTCGACGAGCAGCGCCCGCACCTCGGAGTACCCCTCGCCCTCCCAGTCCAGGCCGCTCTGCTCCAGGGCCTGCGCCAGCGCCCGGGAGAGCTCCGTCAGCTCGCGCGCCACCTCGGCGCGGCTGATCCGGCCCCGCAGGGCCGCGGCGACCGTCTCGACCCACTGGCCCTGCACCGCGTCGTCCCGGGTGAGCAGCTCCACGAGCCGCTCGGACGAACCCTTCACCGCCATCAGGCGTTCTCCTTGATCATGAGCATGTCCGACTTCTCTGCCCGGCATCCCTGGGGCGCCGGGCTGCGACCGCCCGCGCGGGGGCCCGTCGACCGGACCCCCGCGCGGGCGGACCGCGGTCACCAGCGGTACCAGCGACCACGCCCGCCGGACGCGTTGGTGCCGCGGGCGACGAATCCGATCAACCAGAAGGCGAGCACCAGCACTGCGGCCCACCACAGCACCTTGACCGCGAAACCCGCGCCGAACAGCAGCAGCGCGAGCAACAGGACGAGCACCAGGCCGAGCATGCGTCTCTCCTTCTCCAGAGGTCACTTCGTACGAGCGGCCTGCGATTGCCCCGAACGGCGGAGAGTATGCACAGGGATCGGAATTCGTTCGCCCACGGCTCGCGCACGGCGGACCGGCGCCCGGGCCGGGAGGCCGGACAGGCGGCCCGGGAGGCCGGGCCCGGGGCGATTCGCACCGGTTTGCCCGCTCCTGCCCGGGGCATCCGCGAGCCGGATCCGCATCAGCAGGAGGAGGCTGTCCGATGTCCGTGGGAAGACTCGTCCACAAGCCCGTCGGCATGCTCGTGGGAGCGCTCGGCGGTGTGCTCGCCGGACAGGCGTTCAAACAGGTGTGGAAGCTCGTGGGACGTGAGGAGGACGCACCGAGCGCGACCGACGAGGAACGGGGCTGGCGGGAGGTCCTGGCCGCCGCCGCCCTGCAGGGCGCGGTGTTCGCGCTGGTCAAGGCCGCCGTGGACCGGTCGGGGGCGGTCGCCGTGCGACGGGTGACCGGCCACTGGCCGGGCGGCGGTCACTGACCGCTCCCGCGGTGCCCGCCGGGGCCCGGCGCCGCGGAACCACGTGGCCGCGGGGCCCCGGCGCCTACAGCTCGCGCATCTCGCGCCGGGTCAGCGCGTAGCCGAAGGCGGCCAGCAGGCAGAGTCCGGTCGCCGCGAACACGGCCCGGCTCCCGAACGCCTGAACCGCCGCGCCGGCCGCGACGACCGAGAGCGGGAAGACCCCGAGCGCGCAGAAGGTGACGGCGGCCATCACCCGGGCCAGCAGGGCGGGCGGTGTGCTCCGCTGGACGCCGGTGACGACGAGGACGTTGGTCACGGTGGCGGCGGCGCCGGCCAGGAAGAGCAGCGGGACGGCGCCGGCCAGACCCGTGAACGGGGTCAGGCCGATCGCCGCGCCCATCACGAGTCCGGAGAGCATCGCCGTCCGGCCCCGGGAACCGGCCTCGGTGAGACCGGCCGCGAACAGGCCGCCGACCAGCGCGCCGCCGGTGAACGCGGCCAGCAGCACGCCCAGGCCGACGGCGCCGGCGGCGAGGTCGTCGGTGGCCAGGGCCGGCAGGGCGACCCGGGTGGCGCCGCCCACCGTCAGGTTCGCGACCACCGTCACCGTCAGCACCGCGCGCAGCAGCGGTGACTCCCGCAGCAGGGCGCCGAGGTTCCGTGGCACGGAGGCCCGTTCGGAGATCGGCCGGGGCGGGGCGGTGACGTCGGCACGCCCGATCAGCAGCAGTGTCACGGCCGACACGGCGAAGGTCGCCGCGTCCAGACCCAGGGCGGCGGCGGGGTCCAGCCAGGCGACCAGCGGGCCCGCCACGGCCGGGCCGAGCAGCCCGGCGCCGAAGGTGACCGTGCTGTTCAGCGCGTTGCCGGCGTGCAGGTCCCCGGCGGGCAGCAGGGTCGGGGTGATCGCCCAGGCGGCCGGCAGGAACACCCCCGCGCCGACGCCCACCAGCAGGGCGAGAGCGCCGATCAGCCGGAAGTCCGCCGCCCCGCCGGCCGCGGCCGCGCACAGCCCGACGGTGGCGAGCAGCCGGCCGAGGTCGGCCGCCAGCATCACCCGCCGGGCGCCGAACCGGTCGGCGAGGATCCCGCCGAGCGGGGTGGCTGCCAGCCGCCCCGCGCCGTAGGCGGCGACCACCAGGCCCAGCCGGCGGGGGCCTCCGCCGAGGGCCTGGACCAGCATCGGCAGGGCGACCACCTGGAACGCGTTGCCGAACTCCGAGGTGCCCTGCCCGATCACCAGCAGCCGGTAGCCGCGCGAGCGCAGCGGCGCGAGGCCGATCCGGGGGCGGAAGCGCGCCCGCCCCGCAGCGCCGGCCACCCGGGTCCCGCCCGCGTGCTCGCCCCCCGGGTGCTTGCCTCCCCCGCCGGTCCTGCCGTCCTCCGCGCTACCGGCCATCGAGCGTGACCGGCAGTGACTCCAGGCCGCGCAGCATGATCGTGTTGCGCCAGGGCAGGGTCTCCTCCGCGGCGGCCAGTTCGATCCGCGTGAAGCGCTCCAGCAGGCCGGTCAGCGCGACCTCGCTCTCCAGCTTGCCGAGGAAGGACCCCAGGCAGCGGTGAAGTCCCTGTCCGAAGGCCAGGTGCCCCGGGTCGCCCCGGTCGAGGATCAGCCGGTCGGGGTCGGTGAAGCGGGCCGGGTCCCGGTTGGCGGCGCCGAGCGAGAGCAGCACCAGTTCGTCCGCCGGGATCTCCACGTCGTCGACCATCACGTCGGCGTTGGTGAACCGGAGGGTGGCCATGCTCACCGGGGACTCGTAGCGCAGGAACTCGTCGACCGCGACCGGCATCGCCGCCGGGTTGGCGCGCAGCCAGGCGAGCTGGTCGGGGTGGTGGAGCAGCGCGAGGACCGCGGTGCCGAGCAGGTTGACGGTGGTCTCGTGGCCGCCGATCAGCAGCAGGAAGACCATCGAGAACACCTCCTCCTCGGTGAGTTCGCCGGCGTCGCGGGCCCGCACCAGGTCGGTCAGGACGTCCGCGCGCGGCTCGGAGCGCCGGGCCTTCATCAGCTCCCGCAGGTAGTCGTTCAGTTCGGCGGTGGCCTGGCCGAAGGTCAGGTCGCCGCCCTGCGTGAGGATCGCGGTCGACCAGGTGCGGAAGGCCTGCATGTCCTCCGGGGGGAAGCCCAGCAGCTCGCAGATGACCATGATCGGCAGCGGGAAGGCGAAGTCCGTCACGAGGTCGGCGGTCTCCCGGCCGCGCAGCCCGTCCAGCAGGTCCCCCGCGATCCGCTCGACCAGCGGCCGCATCCCGTCGACCCGGCGGCGGGTGAAGACGCCCTGGATCTGGCGGCGCAGCCGGGTGTGGTCCGGCGGGTCGCTGTTGAGCATGTGGACGACCTCGGAGCCCAGCGTCAGGGCGGAGCCCCGTCCGCTCGCGATGGCCTGGCTGCGGCGGACGTCCTGCCCGAAGCGCGGGTCCGTCAGCGCGGCCCGGACGTCCTCGTGGCGCGTCACCAGGTAGACCGGCAGGCCCTCGCCGAACTCCACGACGGAGACCGCGCCGGCCTCCCGGATCCGGGCGAGCGTGGGGTAGGGGTCGCGGATGAAGGCGGACATCCGCGCGGCGGCGTCGTCGACCGCGCTGGTCATGGATCTCTCCTCGGACTCGGACTCGGACTCGGGAACTCGCGGACTCGCGGACTCGCGGACTCGGGAACTCGCGGACTCGGCGGCGGAACTCGAAGACGGAAGCGAAGACGGAAGCGGAGACGGCGGCGGCCGGCGGCGGCCCCGCGCGGCTACACGGTCAGCGACGGGAAGGGCCAGCGCCGCACCCGCATGGGCAGGAACCACGCCCGGCCCGCCTGTTCGGCGATCAGACCGGCCTCGGCGAAGTCCCGGCGGACGGCGTCCGGCAGCAGGTCCGTCCCGACGCCCTCGGCCAGCGCGTCCACCTGCGCCAGGTGCCCCGGCTCGTCGACGGTGAACAGTTCCAGCGTCCCGAACCGGCGGTCGCGCACCTCGACGAAGCCGGGGCCGCGCCGGAACACGCACTTGCTCGGGTAGTACGTGGCGCGCCAGTCGGCCACGACCTCCGGCGGGGCACCGGTGATCCCCTCGGGCGGGTACAGGTGGTGGAAGCGGCGCCGCGCCGCGCACCCGTCCGTGCACTCCGCCCGCCAGAGCACCGCCAGCCCCTGCCCGGTCGCCTCGCGCAGCAGCATCAGTGCCCGGGCGGAGGCCGCCGGGGCGTCCGCACAGAGCCGCACGGGTCCGGTCAGCCGCAGGCAGCGGACCCCGGCGCGGTGCAGCGCGGTGATCTCCGTCTGCGCCGGGCCGGCCAGGACGCGGTGACCGAGCGCGAAGCCGGGCAGGTCCCGGGCGGCGGGGTCGTAGTCGAGCCAGAGCTCGGCCTCCGGGGCGGCCGCGCTCCAGTCGGCGGGGTCGGCCGGTACGGCCGGCCCGGCCGGATCAGCCGGTCGTGACGGCATCGGGCACCTCCTCGGTGCTGGGGCGGACGTCCCCGGCGGGGCCGTGCCGGTGCTGCATCCGCATCAGCACCTGGTTGTCGGACTCGACGGCGACCTGGAGGTAGCCGTCCCCGTCGTGGAACAGCAGGCCGAGCGCGGTGAACCGTTCCAGCACCGGGGCGACCGCCGCGGCGCCGCCGGGGGTCCTGGCGGCCAGCGCGGCGGCCGAGCGGGGCTGGGAGAGCAGCCGGAAGACGGCGAGCTCCACCGGGTCGGTCAGTTCGGTCACCCGCCAGTCGAACCCGGGCCGGGTGTTGACGAGCACGATCCGTCCGCCCTCGTCCCGGTGGGTGAGCCGGCTGTCGGGGAACCGCTCCTGCCAGGTGTCCACCGCCTCGCCCAGCCGCTCCGCGAGCCCGCCGCCGATTCCGCGCGGCGGCGCGGTGAACACGTAGGCCAGTTCGTTGAGTTCGCTCTCCGGCAGGCGGTAGGTCGCGCGGTACTGGAAGGCCGGCCGGGTGATCGCGAAGCCGAGTTCGGGACGGTCGAAGTACGGACTGAACCGCTCGATCGCGATCCGCCCGGCGCCGGTCGGCGGGTCCAGGTGGTGCAGCAGCGGCAGTTGGTCGATCACCGGCTCGTAGTCCTCGGGCCCTTCGCCCGGGAAGCCGTAGAGGTAGTTCCAGGTCACCGAGACCCCGGCGCTCTGCGCGTCGCGCAGCGCGCGGACGTTCTGGCAGCCGGTGACCCCCTTGTCCATGATCCGCAGGACCCGGGTGCTGAGGTTCTCGATGCCTGGCTGCACCTGGGCCGCGCCCGAGTCGCCGAGCAGCTGGAACTGGTGGCGGCGCAGGTTCGCCTTGATCTCGAAGTGCAGCCGCAGGTCGACCGGGAGCTCGGCCAGCGACTTCAGGACGGTGTCGAAGTAGCCCATGTCCAGGATGTTGTCGACCACGTAGACGTCCAGCAGCTGGTGGCGCTCGGCGAGCGCCAGCACCTCCGTGAGGAAGTCCGCCGGCGGCTTGGAGCGGAACTCCATCGAGGAGCCGTTGAGCCCGCAGAAGGTGCAGTGGTGCTTCTCGCCCCACCAGCAGCCCCGGGAGCCCTCGACGACCAGCTTGGGATCGACCCAGCCGGCCGCGACCGAGGCGTCGAGCCGCTCGAAGAAGCCGTCGTAGCGGGGCGCCAGGATCGCCGCCGGAGGCAGCGGGCGGGTGGTCATCGCGTTGGCCGTCGGCGCCCCGGCGCCGTCGCGCCAGCAGAGGCCGGGTACGGCGGAGAGGTCGCCGCCGTCCTGGAGGGCGGCCAGCAGGGCCGGGAAGGCGGCCTCGCCCTCGCCCCGCACCACGTAGTCCAGGAAGGGGAAGTTGCGGTGCAGCGCGGCGCCCTGCGGGCCGTCGCAGTTCGCGCCGCCGAACACCGTGCGCACCTGCGGGCAGCGCTCCTTGAGCAGCCGGGCGGCGGCGAGGCTCGCCGTGTTCTGCTGGAAGGTGGTGGTGAAGCCGACCAGGTCCGGCGGGTCGGCGGCGAGCTCCTCGACCAGGCGGGCGACGAACACGGGGGCGATGGCGCGGGTGGACCGCGTCAGCGCGATCTCCTGCTCGCTCGCGCCGTTGGCCGCCAGGTAGCCGAAGTAGGCCGCGGCACCGCCGTCCCCGCCGTCCGTGCCGTCCCCGGGGTCCCCGCCGTCGTCGCCGTACAGCGCGCCGGCGAAGGCCCAGTCGCCCGCGCCCTGGAAGTAGGACTTCTCGGAGAAGTACTGGTAGTCGTCCACACCGAAGCCCGCGGTCGCGGCCGCCCAGTCCGCGAAGTCCAGGTTGGCGTACCGCACGTCGACCCGGTGGCCGGCCCGTGCGGCGGCGGTGTGCAGGATCCCGAGCGCCAGCGACGGCACGTCGATCGCGCCCCAGGGCATGTGCAGCAGGACGATACGCATGGTGGCCACTTCTGCCGTTCGTTCGCAGGCGGTCGGTGAGGTGCCGCTCCGGGGCACCACGGGCACCCCGGAGCGGCGGGACATCACTTCTTGGACTCCGGCTTCGGCTTCGGCTGCCCCTTGAGGGCAGGCGCGACCGGCGCGGCCTTGGTGATGTCGAGCGCGAAGTTCTGGACCACGACGGCGCCCCGGTCACGCTCCGGGGTGCTGATCGGGTCGTTCTGGATGCTGCGTCGCTTCATGGCTGTTCACCTCCTTCCATCGGCTCGTCGGGTCCCCCGGGGCCGTCGCCCCGGGGTGCTCGGAGGGGCGGTGCCGGCCAGACCCGCCCGGCGAACCGGACCATCGCGGCCAGCACCGACCGGTGGTCGGCGGTCCGGCGGCTGTAGTGGCCGCCGTCCACCCAGAGCACTTCGTGGGGCACCGCCAGCCGGCGCAGGTCCGCGGCGTACCGGGCCACCTGGCCGGGCGGGCACCGCTCGTCGGTGCGCGAGGCGATCAGCAGGACGGGCGACCGGACCCGGTGCACGTACGCTCGCGGGTCGGCCGCCCGGTAGCGCTCGGGAACGTCCTCCGGGCTCCCGCCGAACAGCTCCCGGTCGAGTTCGCGCAGCGCCGGGGTGGTGGTGCGGTACGCGTCGGGGTAGTCGGCGATCGGCTGGGCGGCCAGACCGAGCGACCACAGCTCCGGCTGCGCGCCCATCGCCAGCAGGGTCAGGTAGCCGCCCCACGAGAAGCCGCACAGCCCGGTGCGCGCGGCGAGCGCCGTCCCGTCGGCGACCAGGTCCGCGCGGACGGCGGCCAGGTCCTCGATCTGCGCCAGCCCGACCCGGTGGCCGTAGTCGTGCTGCCAGCGGGCGCCGTAGCCGGTGGAGCCGCGGTAGTTGGTGCGCACCACCGCGTACCCGTGCTCCACCAGGACGTTCACCCGGGGGTCGTAGGAGTCGCGGTCGTGGGTGGCGGGGCCGCCGTGGACCAGGAAGAGGGTCGGCCACGGGCCCGGGCCGGCCGGGGTGCTGACGAAGCTGTGGATCCGCCCGTAGGCCCGGGGCGTCCAGCGCCGGCTCCGGCTCCGGTCGGTGCCGCCGCCGTCCGGGTCCGGGACGTCCGCCGCCTCGGCGCCGGGGCGCAGCACCAGCGGGCGGGGCGGTGTCGACTCCCGGCTCCAGACGCAGTGCAGGGTGCCGTCCGGGGCGCTGGAGAGGTCGTGGATCGTGCCACCGGGGGTGCCGATCTCCCTGGTGGACGGGGTCCGCCCGGCCGGTCCCCGGCCGTCCGGCGGACCGAGGTCGGCGAGGAGCAGCCGGCTGCGCCCGGCCCGCTCGTGCTGGATCAGCACCCCGCGCGGCCCCTGGTACCAGCCGGCCGTGATCTGCGAGTCGAACGAGAGTCCCGGCCGTCTGCGCAGCCCGGTGTCCGCCCGCCAGGTCGCGACCGTGTACCGCTCCTCCTCCTCGACCACCAGCAGCAGTTCGGGCCCGGCCGCGGCGAGCGGGTTGAACTCGATCGGCCAGAGCCGCAGCCGGCAGCTCCCGGCGAGCCGCAGCGCACCGTCCGGCCGGCCGTCCGCCGGCCACAGGAGCACGGCGTCGTCCCCGTCGGGCCGCCCGCCGAGGGCGAGCAGTCGGCCGTCCGGCGACAGGTCGGCCAGGCCCAGGTACCCGGGTGCCGACCCGATCAGCCGTGCCTCGCCCGCGGGCGGCCCGATGTAGCAGTGCGAGGCGCCGTCCACGCCGACGGACACCGCGGCGAGCGCACCCGTCCGGTCGAAGGCCACACCGTACGCCCGCCCGGGCGGCACGCCGGGCAGCGCCTCGGCGTCCGTGCCCCCGGCGAACGGTTCGCGCCGCCACCGGCCCTCCCCCGAGCCGTCGGCGTCGAACCACCAGATCGCGCCGCCGTCCGGCTCGATCTCGCTGAGGTGGACGCCTCCCGGCCGGTCGGTGACGACCCGGCGCCGGTCCGTCCCCACCTCCCAGGCCACCGCCTGCCAGCGGTCCTCGACGAGCCGCGTCTCCACGGCGCGCCCGGCCGCCAGGGTGGCGAAGCCGGGGGACTGGAACGCCTGCGTCACGGACCCGGCCCTTCCGGCTCGATGGGGTCGGACGACCCGCGTTATGGGGAGGCTGCGCCGAACGTCCGGGACCGGTGAACGAGGAGTGAAGGAAAGGCCACGTGTGAAGGATCGCGGTCACTCTAGGGGGGTGTCGTGACCACGACCAGACCTTTCGCACGGTTGGCCGAAATCCGGCCCGCCCGCACACCGCCCGGCGGTGGCCCCCGCACGGGTGCGAAGCTTGGCCCCGTGAACGAGACGATCATGGCAGCCGCCCGCGAACGGGCCGCCGGACACCGGCGCCGGTTCGACCTCCGCTTCGAGGCCTACTTCGCCGCGCTGCCCGAGCGCCTCGACACCACGCCGCTCAGCCGCTTCACCCCGCGCTGCCTGGAACTGCTGCGGGACCTCTCGCTGCGCGGCGGCAAGCGGCTGCGGGTCGCCCTGCTGTACGAGGCCGCCCGGCTGGTCACCACCGACCCGGTCCCCGGTCTGGCCGAGGCCGCGCTGAGCATCGAACTGCTCCAGACCCACGGACTCGTCCACGACGACATCATCGACGACGCCCCCCTGCGCCGCGGCGGCCCGTCCACCTACTACGCCTACCGCCGGGAGTTCCCGGACGCCGACGGAACCGCCCTCGGCCTGGCCCTCCTCGCCGGGGACCTCGCCGCCTTCCTCTCCGCCCGGGTCCTGCTGGAGGCCGACGTCCCCGCCGAACTGTGCCGGGAGATGCTCCGGATCCAGCTCGACGCCGGCGCCGAGACCGTCACCGGCCAGATCGCCGACCTCGAACGCGACCTCCTCCCGCTGCCGGACGAGGAGTTCCTGCACGGCGTCTGCGAGTACAAGTCGACCCGGTACTCCGTCCTCGCCCCGCTGCGCCTGGGCCTGCTGGCCGCCGGCGAGGACCTCTCCGCCCACGACGCCCGGCTGCGCCGCTACGCGACCCTGGTCGGCATCGGCGGCCAGCTGCGCGACGACTACCTCGACCTCTTCGGCGACGAGGCCGCCACCGGCAAGTCCACCGGCGCCGACCTGCGCGCGGGCCGCCGCAGCTACGCCGTGACCGCCCTGCTCGCCGCCGCGGACGGGCCGCGCCGGGCCGTCGTGGAGTCCGCGCTCGGCGACCCGGACCGCCCGGCCGGGACGCTGGAGCAGGTCCGCGCGCTCGCCCGGTCGCTGGGCGTCGACGCGAGGCTCCGCTCCGACCTGCGGCGCTGCGCGGAGGCGGCCGGTGCCGAGGCCGCCGGCTGGCGCCCGTACTGGCGCGCGGAGGCGGTGGCCTTCTTCGAGGGGCTGCCGCTGACGAACGTGCTGCCGGGCGGATGAGCGGGGCAGCCGGAACCCCGGCCCGCGGCCGCGCACGGCCGGGCCCGCACATACCCGGACGTGACGACGTGAGGACGTGAGGACGTGAGGAACGACATGAGCGAGACCTGGCGGCGGCTGCAGCCGTTGCGCATGGCACCCGGCTGGAGCATCGACATGAACAGCCTCTACGCCGTGGACCCTTCACCGGAGACCGTCGAGTGGTTCTACGGATCGGTGCTGGTGAGCGGCCACCTGTCCCACGACGGGCTCTGCTTCGACGTCCGCTGGGAGCCGGAGGGCGACCCCGGGGGCCGCTACGAGGTCGACTTCCTGCGGCTCCCCGGCATCGGGCGCAGGGCCCTCCGTGAACCCGACCACCTCGGCTCGTGGAGCACCAGGAGCCGGACCGCGCTGGTGACGGCCCTGGAGGAGTTCATGTTCACCCGGGAGCTCCCGGCCGGTACGACGGCCCCGCCCGCGGCCTGACGGTGCCCCGGCCCCGGCCGGTCCCCCACCGCCCGTCCCGCCCGGCGCGCGCTGCCCTGCGCGCCCGACCCGGGCCCGCCCGCTCAGGCGGGGACCCGCCCCCGGGACAGGACGTCCGTGCGGCGGCAGTCCGGCCCGGGGCCCGTGTGCAAGGGCGCCGGGCCCCGGTCGCGGCGGTCCCGGTCGAGCTCGGCTCCCTCCAGGACGGCCCGGTGAACCGCCCGGGCCAGCCGGGCGCCCCAGCGCGACCGCGGGCCGCCGAACGGATCGGCCGCCTCCTGCGGCCGGGGTGTCCGCACGGCCACGCAGACCGCGTCGGACGGCGTCCCGGAGCACGCGTACCCGGCGTCCAGGAGCGCCTGCACCTTGGCCTCGGTGACGGTCGCCAGGAGGTTCACCAGACCGGCGTCGGCCACCGGTGCCGGCACCACGGCGAGGACGTTGATCGTGCCGGGGACGTACGGACCGGGCACTTCCGCAGCGGCCGGCCCGGGCGCCGCCGCCCAGACGGGAACCCCGATGCCGGTCGTCACCAGGGCGACGGCGCCGCCGTCCTCGGCCCAGGTGCAGTCGTCGACCTCCGCCGCCGTCATCAGCCCGACGCCGGGCCCGCGCAGCCCTTCGGCCGCTGCCAGCTCCGCGAGGTGCCGGTCGGGGTCCATCCGCCCGTAGCCGGGCCTGACCTGGGCGTTCAGCACCCACTCGCGCTCACCCAGCCCCCCGCCCAGCACCGCGCTGCTGACCATCCGCCAGCCCGGGCCGGCCTTCCAGACCAGCAGATGGCGGCAGGAGCCGTCCTCCGACCGCGCCGCCCGCAGGACGGTGGGCAGACGGGCCCCGGGCAGGAAGCCGTTCGCGTTGATCACCCCTCGGGGTCGGAAGTCCGGTCGGTCCGCTCCTCCCACCGGGTCCGGCAGCTCACCGGCCCGGCGGGCACCCGGGGATCCTAACCGGCCGCGGAGTCCGCGCGGCCCGCGGACTCCGCGGCTCGGGCCGCGGCTCGGGGCGAGGACCCGGACGAGGACCGGGCCGGGGGCGGGCTGACACCGTCCCCCGGCCCGGGGATCAGCCGACGGGCCTGCCCGCGGCTCCGCCCGCCAGCTCCGCCCGCAGCAGGCGGGCCGCGGCCACCAGGTTCTCCAGGGAGGCACGGGTCTCCGGCCGGCCGCGGGTCTTCAGCCCGCAGTCGGGGTTCACCCACAGCCGCTCCGCCGGGATCGCCGCCAGCCCGGTGCGCAGCAGCTCCACGACCTCCTCCGTGCCCGGCACGCGCGGCGAGTGGATGTCCCACACCCCCGGTCCCACCTCGCGCGGGTAGCCGGCGGCGGCCAGCTCACCGGCCACCTCCATGTGCGAACGGGCGGCCTCCAGGGAGATGACGTCCGCGTCGAGCTCGTCGATCGCCGTCATGATCGCGCCGAACTCCGCGTAGCACATGTGGGTGTGCACCTGGGTGTCGGCACGGACGCCGGAGGTCGCCAGCCGGAACGCCTCCGTCGCCCACTCCAGGTAGGCCGGGCGGTCGGCGGCCCGCAGCGGCAGGGTCTCGCGCAGCGCGGGTTCGTCGACCTGGACGACGGCGGCGCCCGCGGCCTCCAGGTCGGTGACCTCGTCGCGCAGGGCCAGCGCCACCTGGCAGGCGGTGTCGGCGAGCGGCTGGTCGTCGCGGACGAAGGACCAGGCGAGCATGGTGACCGGGCCGGTCAGCATGCCCTTGACCGGCCGGTCCGTCAGGCCCTGGGCGTAGCGGAACCAGTCGACGGTCATCGGGTGCGGGCGGGAGATGTCCCCGGCGAGCACCGGCGGGCGCACGTAGCGGGTGCCGTAGGACTGCACCCAGCCGTGCCGGGTGGCCAGGTAGCCGGTGAGCTGTTCGGCGAAGTACTGGACCATGTCGTTGCGCTCGGGCTCGCCGTGCACCAGGACGTCCAGCCCGGCCTTCTCCTGGTGGGCGACCACCTCGCGCACCTCGGCCTCCATCCGCTCCCGGTAGGCGGCCGCGTCGATCCGCCCCGCCGCCAGATCGGCGCGCGCCACCCGGAGTTCGGTGGTCTGCGGGAAGGAACCGATCGTGGTGGTGGGCAGCAGGGGCAGGCCGAGGCGGGCCCGCTGGGCCACGGCCCGCTCGGGGTAGGCCCGGGCACGGCGGGCGTCGTCGGGGGTGACGGCGGCGGCGCGGGCCCGGACGGCCGGGTCGCGGGTGATCGGCGACGCGGCGCGGGAGGCCAGGTCCGCGCGGTTGGCGGCGAGGTCGGCGGTGATCGCGCCGGTGCCCTCGCGCAGGCCGCGGGCGAGCAGGGCGACCTCCTCGGTCTTCTGCTTCGCGAAGGCCAGCCAGCGGGCGATCTGCGGGTCGACCTCCCGCTCCAGGCCGGCGTCGAGCGGCACGTGCAGCAGCGAGCAGGACGGGGCGACGTCCACCCGGTCCGCGAGACCGAGCAGGGTCGCCAGGGTGGCCAGCGACCTCTCCAGGTCGTTGATCCAGACGTTCCGGCCGTCGACGACCCCGGCGACCAGGCGCTTTCCGGGCAGGCCGCCGACGGCGGCGAGGTCGTCCAGGTTCGCGGCGGCCGGGCCGGTGAAGTCCAGGGCCAGACCGTCGACCGGGGCCTTGGCGAGGACGGGCAGGGCCTCGCCGAGGCGGTCGAAGTAGCTGGCCACCAGCAGCTTCGGACGGTCGGTGAGCGCGCCGAGGTCACGGTAGGCGCGGGCGGCGGCGTTCAGCTCGGCGGGGGTGCGGTCCTGGACCAGGGCGGGCTCGTCCAGCTGCACCCAGTGCGCCCCGGCCGCCCGCAGATCGGCGAGCAGTTGCGCGTAGACCGGCAGCAGCCGGTCCAGCAGGGTGATCGGCTGGAAGCCGGCGGCCACGCCGGGCGCGGGCTTGGCGAGCAGCAGGTAGGTGACCGGGCCGACCAGCACCGGCCGGGCGTCGTGGCCGAGCGCGCGCGCCTCGCGCAGCTCGCCGACCGCCTTGGCCGGGTTCGCGGCGAACACCGTGTCCGGCCCCAGCTCGGGGACCAGGTAGTGGTAGTTGGTGTCGAACCACTTGGTCATCTCCAGCGGCGCGACGTCCTGGGTACCGCGCGCCATGGCGAAGTACCCGTCCAGCGGGTCGGCCTCGACCGCGGCGCGGTGGCGGTCCGGGATCGCGCCGACGGCCACCGAGGCGTCCAGCACGTGGTCGTAGAGCGAGAAGTCCCCGGTGGGAACCTCCCGGATTCCCGCCGCGGTCAGCCGCGTCCAGTTCTCCCGGCGCAGACCGGAGGCCGCGGCCAGCAGGGCGTCCGCGGTGACCGTGCCCCTCCAGTAGCCCTCGATGGCCTTCTTCAGCTCCCGGCCCCGGCCCTGCCGGGGGTAGCCGTGCACGGTGGGCAGCGTCGCCGCAGCTGCGGACTTCGTCGTCAAGGGGACTCTCCTTCGCGAGTCTTGCTCCTCCAGTGCCCGATGACGGCACGAGTGCGCGAAGGGGACGACAACCCGCACGGACGCCCGAAAGGCTCCGCAGGGTGTGCACGCCGACCCGCCCACGAGGTCATCGGACAGCCGCGCGCGGACGATCCGCGGGCGGGCAGCGGGCAGGTCTTCGGACTCGCGGGCACACCCGCCCTCGTCGAGGGCGGACACCTACTGGCCGTCGCTTCCCAGACCCGGCCCGGGCCCAGTGCGTATGACGGCGGTCGTTCCCGCTCACCGCTGCGGGGCAGTCCCGGACTGGCCGATAGGCGTCACCGGGTTCCCTCTTACGACGCCCCGCCTGGCGGACGGGGCGAACCAGCTGCGGGCACCACCCTAGAGGCAAACCCGCGACCACGGCACCACCATTCACCACGATGTCCGCCGCACGGGGCGGCCCCACCGGGGCCACCGCCCACCGGAGTCCGGACGCCGACCGGGGTCCCGACCGCCGCACCCTCGGTGTTGCGAGGTGGTACCGGCCCCGGGCGGACCCGACCGGACGAGGGGGTAGAGAATGAGAAACCGTTTCCACGCGTGGTGGCGGTCAGGCGTGCTGATGGCCGTCCTGGGGGTCCTGCTCACGGCGTTCCCCGCCGGACCGGGCGCCGCGACGGCCGCCACGCGGCCGGCGCCGCCGGCCTTCCAGCTGCCGTTCCCGTGCGGCACCACCTGGGAGCTGCACACCTACGGCGGGGACCACAGCCCGGCCCTGGACATCTTCGTCGAGGGCAACACCGGGTCCGACGGCCTCCCGGTACTGGCCTCCGCCGCGGGTACGGTGTCCGCCACGTACTGGGACAACGGCTCCGGCAACACCGTCCAGATCAGCCACGGCAACGGCTGGTTCACGGCCTACTACCACCTGATGGACGCCCCGGCGACCTACGTGAAGAAGGGTGACCCGGTGACGCCGTCCACCCCGATCGGCAGGATCGGGAAGACCGGCCGGGCCAACGACTGGGCGCATCTGCACCACGAGCAGCGCTACGCGCCGACCGGCGACTTCACCTACGAGAAGGACCGGGTGCCGGCCCGCTTCGACGGCGTCGAGTACAGCGGCCTGCAGAAGTCCTGGCCGAAGGTCACCAGCCGCAACTGCACCGGTGGCCCGGCCGCGGCCTGGCAGGACTGTCCGTCCGGCAGCGTCTGCTTCTACTCGGGGGCCGACGGCACCGGTACGGTCTGCCGCTCGGCCGTCGACGAACCCGCCAGCACCTGCGGCCCGCGCCGGTCGTACTTCAACAACGGGACGGAGGAGCCCGGCGCCGACCACGTCCAGGTGTCGTTCCGCGAGGGCGGCGGCCAGTGCCTGCACTACGGCTGGGCCGAGGGCCGGGGCAACCTCCCGGCCGGCGGACGGACGATCGACTCCTTCCGTTGGCGCGGCGAGTGCTGAGCCGACACCACCGCGAAACCTCGCGGCTCCCGGGCTCCATGACCGATCGTTACAGGAACGTTTGATTCCGCTCGCTACCCTTTCCCCGACCGCTGCACGGGGGAGGGGAAGCGGCATGCACAGCATCATCGTGGTGCCCGGGCCCGGAATGGTCCCGGCCGAGCGGCTCCGACTGTCCCCGGGAGAGACCCTCCGGTTCGGCCGGGCCGTCACCGGGGACGCCGCGCCGGGCCTGGGCATCCCGCACGGCGGCGTCTCCCGCACCGCCGGCGAGATCGGTGCCACCGGCACGTACTGGACGCTGAGCAACCTGAGCCGCACCTCGACCTACGTGGTGGAGAACCCGGAGGGCGCGGGCGAGCACATCAAGGTCGCACCGGGCCGGCTGGCCGCGCCCGTCCCGTTCGAGTTCGCCCGGCTCGTCCTGCCGGCCGTCTCCGAACTGCTCAGCCTCGACGTCTGGGCACCGCGCCACGACTACGCCGACCGCGACGCGCCGGCCGGGCCGGACCGTGAACCCACCCTGCTGGCGTTCCCGCTCGACCGCACCCGGCGCTACTTCCTGGTGCTCGCCGCGCTCTGCGAACCCCGGCTCCGGGGCGAGCCGCACGCCCTGCCGCCCACCGTCGACCAGGTCGTCGAACGCCTCCGCCCGCTCTGGCCGTCCGCCAACCGCGCCGCCGTGCAGTGGAACATCGACTACCTGGCCGTCAAACTGCGGCTCAAGGCCGGACCCGAGAGCGCCTCCTCCGGTCCGCGCCTGGTCGGCAAGAAGGACGCGCTGGCCTCCCTGGCCCTGCGGTTCGACCTGGTCCGCGAGGAGGACCTCGCCCTCCTCTCCCCCGGGCACGCACGGTGAACCTGCCGTCCGGCCCCACCGGTGCGCTGCCCGTCCCGGAGGGCTACCGGATCGGCGCCTGGCGGGTCGACCGGCTGCTCGGCAACGGCTCCTTCGGCAGCGTGTACGCGGCCCGCCGGGCCCTGCCGAGGCCCGGCCTGCCCTCGCGCGCCGCGCTCAAGTTCCTGCCCACCGGCACCCGGACCCCGCGCCAGCTCCGCCACCTGCGCGACCTCGCCGACCGGGAGACCGAGGTGCTCAGCCGGGTCAGCGCCTCACGGCTGATCCGGCTGTACGAGATCCTCGCCGTCGACGAACCCGGCCGGCCCGAGCTCGACGGCTCCACCGTCCTCGTGCTCGAAGAGGCGGACTGTTCGCTGGACGCCCTGCTCGCCGAGGACCGCACCCCCCGGTCGGGCCCCGCCCTGCTCGCCCAGATCTGCGAGGGTCTCGCCCAACTGCACCGCGCGGGCTGGGTGCACGGCGACCTCAAACCCGGCAACGTCCTGCTGATGCCGGACGGCACCGCACGGCTCGCCGACTTCAACCTCGCCGCCGAACTCGACGGCACCCACGCCTACGCGCCGCCGTTCGCCACGCCCGACTACACCCCGCCGGACCTGCTCTGGGCCGAGATCGGCGAGCGCGGCCGGCAGATCCGCCCGACCGCCGACATCTGGGCCTTCGGCGTCCTCGCCCACCTCGTCCTCACCGGCACCCTGCCGCTGCCCGGCGCGACCCCCGCCGCCCGCCGGGAGGCCGCGCTGCGCTACGCCCGGGGCGAGGAGGAACTGCGGATCTCCCCCCGGCTGCCGCTGCTCTGGCGGGACATCGTCCACGACTGCCTGGCCCGCCGCCCCGAGGACCGGGCCCGGCACAGCACCGCCTCACTCCACCTCCGGGCCCGCACCGCGGCGGCCGGCCGGCGGCCGCGGCGCCCGCTGCTGCCCGTCCTGCACCGGCACCGCCGCCCGCTGATCGCCGCCGCCGCGACCGGCCTGCTGGCGGGCCTGCTCGGCCTCGGCATCGACCGCGACCCCACCGGTTACGCCCGCTGCGGGCACGGCACCGTCTGCTTCTTCGCCGAACCCGACGGGCGCGGCGAGATGTGCGCCTGGGTGGACGGCTACGAGGACTGGACGCAGGGCGGCCTCGCCTGCCGCTGGACCGCCGATCGGCCGCCCCGGTCCGTCTACAACAACGGCCAGAGCTTCGAGGAGGGCGCCCTCCTGGTCGACGTCCGCTACTACGCCGGCCCCGACCGGCAACAGTTCCTGGGCTGCGTCGGCCGCGGCGAGCGCCGCAACCTCGGCGCCGACGAGCGGCCGCGCTCGCACACCTGGGTCCCGGACTGCTGACCGGCGCCTCCCGGCCCGCCCTCGGACCTACGAGGTACCGCCCACCCGGCTCCTGGCCCACCATCGGGGCACGAGATCCCCGACCGGAAGGAGCCCCGCCACCATGCGCCTCAAACGCTCGCTGCTCGCCCTGGCCGGCACCGCCGCCCTGGCCCTCACCACCCTGGGCACCGGCACCGCCGCCCACGCCACCACCGCCTCACCCGGCCCGAGCGTCTCCCCGTACGTGAAGCCCCGAGCCCTGGGCGTGGGCGTCCCCATCGCCTGCCCCACGGGCAGCCTCTGCGTCGGGGCCTGGGACGCCGACGCCAGTGTCTGGAAGGTCTTCGACCTCGACGCCTGCAACCGCTACTACCTGTCCTACTTCAACGACTCTGGCTGGTACTTCGACAACCAGACCGGCGGAGTCACCTCGACGTTCTACGGCCGGAACAGCAACGTGCTGAGGACCTTCACGCCCGACTCCACCCGGCACGACCTCGACTGGACCCCCGTCTGGTCCATCCGCAACTGCTGACCGGTACCGTCTCCCGAAAGGCAGGACCATGGGAACGAAGACGAACGCACTGACCCGCGCCCTCGTCGGCATCACCGCCCTCGCCGGACTCGCCGCGGGCGGCCTGGCGGGTGCGACCGCCGGCACCGCGGCCCCCGCCCAGCGGCCGAGCACGTCGGTGAGCACGACGACGACCGCCCTGAACGCGGTGGTGAACCTCGGCCTGAGCGCCACGCAGGCCAAGTACGTCCAGTGCTACCTCAAGGCCGGCTGGGGCTACGGCGGCGCGCTCGACGGCGAGCTGGGCCCCGACAGCTGGAAGGCGATGCAACGCCGCCTCGCCTCGGGGTACGGCTACACCGGTTCGATCGACGGCATCGTCGGTCCCGGCACGGTGTCGGCCCTGCAGCGGCGGCTCGCGGACGGGTTCGGGTACGGCGGCGCCGTCGACGGGGTCGCGGGACCGGGCACCCAGGCCGCGTTCAAGGACTACGCCAACACCCAGGCCAGGCACTGCTGAACCGGCCGGCGCTTCCGCAGGCCGCGCCCGGCCCCGGGCCTCCTGCCGACCCCGGCCCACCGCAGCGCCGGCGGGCCGGGGCCGGTTGCCCTCCGTCGCCCCGGCGGCCCCGGGCGGCGCTCAGGGCGCACCGCCCGGGGCCGCCGGGGGCGCGACGAACGGGCGCCCCTCGCCGTGCTCGTGGCCATGGCCGTGCTCGTGGGAGTGCAGGTGCGGGTGGCCGTGGCCGTGACTGTGGCCGTGCGGGTGGTGCCCGCCGTGGCCGTGCTCCCCGCCCGGGCCGTGCGAGTGCGCGTGGCCGTGGCCGTCGGCGGCGCCGAGCCCGGCGGCGCTGCCGTCGTCGCCGGAGTCGCGGAAGAGCCGCCGGGCCGCGGCGGCCCTGGCCTCCAGCACCGCCCCGATCGCCGCGGGGGTGAGCAGCGGGCCGGCCGGCAGCAGCTCCGGCCCGGGGGGCGCGGCGAATCCGGGCGGCACCGGATCGGTGAACGCCGCCGGGAGCACCGCCACCCGCTCGGCGCCGAGCAGCCCGCACCGCCGCACCGCCTCCGCCAGGTCGGGGTCTGCGCCGGTGAGGGCCACCTCGACCAGCCGGTGCCGGCCGTAGCAGCGCACCAGGCGGGCGATCCGGAACAGCTCCGCGTCCTCGAACGGATCGCCCGAGGGTGCCGCGACCACCAGCGCGGCCTCCTGCGGCAGCCGGTTCGCGGTGGCCCGCAGCCAGCCGATCAGATGTCCGGCCGTACCGAACGGCTCGGTGAGCAGCACCCCGCGCCGCCGGTCGGCGGGCAGGGCCCGCACGGTCCGGGCGGCGTCGGCGACCAGGTCCGGCTCACGGCCGAGGGTCATCGGCACCACGCAGGCCTCCGGCCCCGCGGCGGGCCGCTCGGCCAGGGCCCGGTAGAGCTCGCGCCCACCGGTCACCACCGTGACGCCCCGGCCGGCGAGCGGCCGCAGGGCCACGCCGTGTCCGGTCTCGTGGCCGCAGACGGCGATCACTCGGGGTTCGTCGGTCATGGGTTCGGCCACCGATCGGGTCGTGGGGGGACGGATCCGGTGGCGGCGCCAACGGCCGAGGATCCGCCGGGGTCGAGGACGAGGTGGAAGGCGAGGTCGAGGGCGGGTTCGAGGGCGGGGGCGGGGCCGCGCAGCGTCCGGTGGCGGCTCGCGACGGGGACGGACGGGCGGGACACGGCGATTCGATCGCACGAGTAGCGCCGACCGATTTGTACCCTTCGGTCCATCCGGGCTCCGCGAGCGGCACGGCCCGATGACCCGTTCGGCGCACCGATCGGGGTCTTGAACTCCACGACGGGAGAACAGAACCGATGGAACGTCGGAGAGACAGGAGCGCCCTGGCCGCGCAGCTGGCCGTGGTGCCGGCGGTGGCCCTCGGAGGCGGTCTGGGTTCCGTCACGCGCTACGGCGTGGAGCGGCTCTGGCCCGTGACGGGGGCGGAGTTCCCGTGGCCGGTCCCGCTGATCAACGCGACCGGCTGTCTGGCGATGGGGGTGCTGATGACCCTGCTGAAGGAGCGGTTCCCGGGTGCGCCGAAGTCGCTCGGCCCGCTGCTGGGCACCGGCTTCCTCGGTGGCTTCACCACGTTCTCGCACTTCGCCGACGACGTCCGGGTGCTGGCCGGGAACGGGGAGCCCGGTCTCGCGGTCGGGGACGTCGTGCTGACCTCGTTCCTGGCGATCGCCGCGGTACTGCTGGGCATCCTCGGCACCCGGGAAGTGCTCCGTGGACGCCGCCCGGAGGAAGCGTGATCACCGACTGGCTGCTCGTGCTGGCCGGCGGTGTCATCGGGGCGCCGGTCCGGTACCTGACGGGGGTCGCCGTCAAGGCCCGCGTGCACAGCGTGTTCCCGTACGGCACGCTGGCGGCCAACGCCGCCGCCTGTCTGCTGCTCGGCTTCCTCTCCCAGGGCGCGGCGGACGGCCGGCTGGGGCCGAACACGCACCTGCTGCTGGCCACCGGGTTCTGCGGTGCGCTCTCGACCTGGTCGACGTTCGCCTACGAGACCGCCACCCTCGCCCTGGACCGCCGGACCGGTGTCGCCACCGGATACCTGGTGGTCACGCTGGGTGTGGGCATCGGGCTGGCCTACGCCGGGGCGGCGATCGCCGACGCCCTCGGGTGAGCCGGGGCCGCCACGCCCGCGCCGACGCCGGAGCGCACCGTCCCGGGGCCGCGCGGACCCGGGCGCACCGGCCCCGCCCCGACTCAGTCCTGACGGCGTTCCTGGAGGAGCCGGGTGATCCGGTGGACCAGGTCGGTGTCGGCAGCCGGCTCGCCACCGGGCGCGAGGGCGCCCAGCTGCTCGGCGGTGCGGAAGTCGTAGGCACGCTCCGCCTCCTCCCCGGGGACCCGGGCGTACTCGCCGGGGGCGCGGAAGCCGACGGTCATGTCCACCGCCTTGGCGATCAGCCAGCTGAAGGTGAAGGAGAAGGCCCCGACGGCGAGGATCGCCAGCACCTGCTTGCCCAGCAGGGCCCCGCCGCCGCCGTAGAAGAGGCCCTTGTGACCGCTGATCCGGGCGGTGGCGAAGAGGCCGACCATGATCAGGCCGATCAGCCCGCCGACGCCGTGCACGCCCACCACGTCCAGGGTGTCGTCCACGCCGACGCGGTACTTGACGGTGATGGCGTACGCGCAGACCGCACCGGTGACCAGGCCGGTGACGACGGCTCCGAGCGGGTTGATCTCCCCGCATGCGGGGGTGATCGCGACCATGCCGGCCACCGCCGCGGAGACCACGCCCATGGTGGTCACCCGGCCGGTGCGCAGCCGTTCGACCAGCGGCCAGGTGATCATCGCGGCGGCCGCGCCGAACTGGGTGTTGATGAAGGCCGCGGCGGCGGTGCCCTGGTCGTTGAGCGCGGAGCCGGAGTTGAAGCCGAACCAGCCGAACCAGAGCAGTCCGACCCCGATCACCACCAGCGGGATGTTGTTCGGCCGTTCCTCCCGCCGGGCGAAGTCGCGCGGCGCCCGCAGCACCAGCGCCGCCGCGAGGCCGGCCACGCCGGAGTTGAGTTCCACCGGCAGTCCGCCGGCGAAGTCGAGCGCGCCGAGGGTCCCGGTGATCCAGCCGCTGTCGGAGAACACCCAGTGCGCGAGCGGCGCGTAGACGATCAGCAGCCACAGCGGCACGAAGACCAGCCAGCCCCGCATGGTGGCCCGGTCCGCGATCGACCCGCTGATCAGCGCGACGGTGACGACGGCGAAGCCCATCTGGAAGGTGCTGTAGATGTAGGTGGGGATCGCCCCGGTGAGGGTGTTCAGCTCGATGCCGCGCAGGAAGGCGTGGTCGAGGCCACCGATCACCCCGGCCCCGCCGACGTCCGGCCCGAAGGCCAGCGTGTAGCCGAGGATCCACCAGACGAGGGTGCCGAAGGCGAGCGCCGCGAAGCTCATCTTGATCATCATCAGGACGTGCTTGGTGCGCACCATCCCGCCGTAGAAGAACGCCAGTCCGGGCGTCATCAGCAGCACCATGGCGGTCGCGGCGAGCAGCCAGGCGGTGTCGCCCGAGTCGTAGGCCGGAGGCATCGGTGCGAGTGCGGAGTTCATGGCGGTCCTCGTTCGGGGCGGTGGGCGGTCAGGTCTTGCGCAGGTCGGGCGCGGGGCGGCCGGTGAGCAGCAGACGCACCGCCCGCCAGGCGGCGGCGGTCGCGGCGGCCACCCTGACCGGGCTGTCGTCCAGCAGCCGGAGCCAGGCACCGCAGCCGGCGGGGAGTTCGCTGACGCCGTACAGCACGTCCAGTCCGTCGAGCGCGCGGTGCAGGGTGTCGGCCAGTTCGGCGGCGGGCCGCTCGTCGCTGATCACGTAGAGCGTGGCGAGGTGGTCCCGGCCCGCGAACACGGCGGGGCCGGTGACGGCCGTCCGGTCCCGGCCGGGCTCCAGCCGCAGGGCGTCCAGGGCCAGCAGGGTGCCGTCCGGCCGGACGATCCGCAGGTCGAGGGCGAGCACCCGGTAGTCGTGGCGCTCGCCGCGGGCCAGCCGTCCGGCGGTGACGGTCTCGCCGAGCACCACGGTGGCTCCGGGGGCGACGGTGACCTCGGTGTCCTGGTAGAAGCGGGAGTCCCGGAAGGGGATCAGCGGGTCCGGCAGGTACTCCAGGTAGGAGCCGGGTCCGGCGTCCAGGCGGACCAGCTGGCTGGCGTAGTCGTGCTCCATCCGGAAGACCTTGGTGGCGGCCTGGGTGGTGAGGTGGACCCGGGCGCCGGGGCCGCAGCGGACGTCGACGCGGTATCGGTCGGCCTGGGCGACGCCGCCGCCGGTGGCCATCAGGTAGAGGTAGGCGGTGTCGGGGGCCGCGGGGTCGATCCAGAGCGGCCGCATGATCTGCAGCGGGGTCTTCTGGTAGCGCTCGACGAGTTCGGTGCGTCCGCCGCGGACGGCGAAGGCGAGGTCGAGGACGCCGACCTTGGCCGGTGAGCCCACGGCGAGGGTGTCCGGGCGGGAGGCCCACCGGGCGACCTCCGGCGGGACCCGCCGGGGCTGGTAGTGCCCGGCGGTCAGCCGGTCGCGGCCGGGCGGGCCGGCGGGTGCCCGCCCGCCGGGGAGCGGCGGGCCCGGGGTGGCGAGGGCCACTCAGACCAGCGCCTTGCGGCGTTCGGCGAGGAAGTCGGCGATCGTGTCGATCCCGGTGCCGACGAGGGCGTCGGTGAGGACGACGGGACCGCCCCGGCGGACCAGGTGGGCGTCCGACTCCATGACGGACAGATCGGTCCGCACGTACCGGGCGATGTCGATCTTGTTGATGACCAGCAGGTCCGACTCGGTGATGCCGGGGCCGCGCTTGCGGGGCATCTTCTCGCCCTCGGCGGTGTCGAGGACGAAGAGGAAGAGGTCGACCAGCGCCGGGCTGAACGTCAGGGTGAGGTTGTCGCCCCCGGACTCGTAGAGCAGGGTGTCGGTGTCCGGGAAGCGCTCCAGCAGCTCGGCGCCGGCCGCGAGGTTCATCGTCGGGTCGTCCCGGACGGCGGTGTGCGGGCAGGCGCCGGTCTCCACGCCCACGATCCGCTCGGGTTCCAGCACCCCGGCCAGGGTGCGCCGCACGTGCTGGGCGTCCTCCTGGGTGTAGATGTCGTTGGTGATCACGGCCGGGCGGTGGCCGCGCGCGATCAGCACCGGGACCAGCGCCTCGATGAGCGCTGTCTTCCCGGAACCGACCGGCCCGCCGATGCCGACGCGCAGTACGGAGTCGTCCATGGTGCTCCTGATCGGATGGGGTGGCCGGTCGCCCGGCGCACCGGGTCAGCTGGCGAAGAGCCGGGCCTCGGCCCGTTCGTGGCGGGCCGACATGACGTCGGCCGCGAAGGTGCTCGACCCCAGGTCGGCGAGGTCGCGGCGGAGCGCGGCCCGGGTGACCTCCTCGATCACCGGGGCCATGCCGTGGAGCAGCACCTGGGCGCCGCGGTGGTCGGTCAGCCGCAGCCGCAGCGCGGCGCCGGCGAAGCTGGCGCAGAACGCGAAGAGGTCGGCGGTCACGGCCTGCCGCACCGGGACGCCGGTCGCCGCGTGGACCAGACCGGCCGCCACCGGCTGGGTGCCGGGGGCCTCCCGCCGCACCACCAGCTCCAGGTACCGGGCGATCAGCGGCCGGCCGAAGACCTCGGCGGCCAGGTCGAGCAGTTGGCGGCCGGTGCGGGTGGCGGCCTGGCGCGGTTCGCGGCCGAGCTTGGCGGCGTGCAGCCGCCGGTCGGTGTCGGCGACCGCGGCCAGGTCGCCTGCGGCGGCGGCCCGGTGCGCGTGGACCAGGGCGGTGGCGTCCGCGGGCCCGACGCCGTGCCGCAGCAGACCGGCGAGCAGGCCGGGAAGGCCCTCCGGTGTCACGGCCCCGGCCTGGGCGTACCCCTCCAGTCCGTGCGAGAGGGTGTAGAAGCCGCTGGGGAAGGCCGAGTCGGTCAGCTGGAGGACGACCAGCAGGGCCCCGGCCCCGGCCCCCGCCCCGATGCCGGCCCCGGCCCCGGGAAGGTCCCCGGGAGGGGCTTCGGCCGGCGCTCCCGGGTCGGTGCCGTCCTCCTCGTCCCGGTACATCGCCTACACCAGGAAGTAGAGCTGGTTGAGCGGGAGTTCCTCGGCCGGTTCGATGGTGGCGACCTCGCCGTCCAGGGTCACCCGGAAGGTCTCCGGATCGACCTCCACCTTCGGCAGCGCGCTGTTGCGCACCATGTTGTGCTTGCCGATGGTGCGGGTCCGGCGCACCGGCAGCACCCGGCGCTGCAGGCCCAGCTCCTCGGGCACCCCGGCGGCGATCCCGGCCTGGGACATGAAGGTCACGTGGGTGGCCCGGGTGGCCCGGCCGAGCTGGCCGAACATCGGCCGGTAGATCACCGGCTGCGGGGTGGGCAGGGAGGCGTTCGGATCGCCCATCTGCGCCCAGGAGATGATCCCGCCCTTGATGATCATCTTGGGTTTGGCCGCGAAGGAGTGGATCGGCCAGAGCACGATGTCGGCCAGCTTGCCCTTCTCCAGCGAGCCGATGTGCTCGGAGATGCCGGTGGCGACGGCCGGGTTGATGGTCACCTTGGCCAGGTAGCGCAGCACCCGCTGGTTGTCGTTGCGGGCGCTGTCGCCGTCCAGCGGACCGCGCTTGTCCTTGCAGTGGTGAGCGATCTGGAAGCACCGGGTCACGGACTCGCCGACCCGGCCCATCGCCTGGGAGTCGGAGGAGATCATGCTGATCACACCGAGGTCGTGCAGCACCGACTCGGCGGCGATGGTCTCGGCCCGCACCCGGCTGTCGGCGAAGGACACGTCCTCGGGGATGTCGTGGCTGAGGTGGTGGCAGACCATCACCATGTCCAGCAGCTCGTCCACCGAGTTCCTGGTGTAGGGCAGCGTCGGGTTGGTGGACGCCGGCAGCACGTTGGGCTCGCCGGTCACCCGCAGGATGTCCGGGGCGTGACCGCCGCCCGCGCCCTCGCTGTGGAAGGTGTGGATGGTGCGCCCGTCGATCGCGGAGCGGGTGTCCTCGAAGAAGCCGCTCTCGTTGAGGGTGTCGGTGTGGATCGCCACCTGGATGTCGTGCCGGTCGGCCACCGCGAGCGCGTTGTCGATGACCGCCGGGGTCGCACCCCAGTCCTCGTGGACCTTGAGCGCGCAGGCGCCCGCCTCCAGCTGCTCGTCCAGCGCGGCCGGCAGGCTGCCGTTGCCCTTCCCCATCAGGCCGACGTTCACCGGCAGGTCCTCGACGGCCTGGAGGAGGCGGGCGATGTTGAACGGGCCGGGGGTGCAGGTGGTGCCGTTGCTGCCGTCGGAGGGACCGGTGCCCCCGCCGATCAGGGTGGTGATCCCGTTGCTGAGGGCCTGCTGGGCCTGCTGCGGGGAGATCAGGTGGACGTGGGTGTCGATCGCGCCCGCGGTGGCGATCAGGTGCTCGCCGGCGATGGCCTCGGTACCGGGCCCGATCACCAGGTCGGGATGGACGTTGTTCTGGGTCTGCGGGTTCCCGGACTTGCCGATCCCCGCGATGAAGCCGTCCTTGATGCCGATGTCGCACTTGACCACGCCGACCACCGGGTCGATCACGACGACGTTGGTGATCACCAGGTCGAGCGCGCCCTGGGCACTGGTGGCCTGCGGGTCGGCGGCCATGCCGTCGCGCATGGTCTTGCCGCCGCCGTACAGCACCTCGTCGCCATACTGCCCCTCGGTGAAGTCCTTCTCGACCTCCACGATCAGGTTGGTGTCGGCCAGGTGGAACCGGTCGCCGACGGTCGGCCCGAACATGTCGGTGTACTGCTTGCGGGTGAGGATGGGCATCAGTTCTCGTCCTTGCCTGGGGTCGTGGCTCCCTGGTAGCCCTGCTCGATGGCCTTGCGGACCGCCTCGACCCGGGCCGGGTGGGAGGAGAGGCTGCCGTTGAGCAGACCGCTGAACCCGACGAACCGCCGGGTGCCGCCGTACTCGCAGAGCTCGACCTCGCGGGTGCCGCCCGGCTCGATCCGCACGGAGGTGCCGGCCGGGATGTTGAGGTGCATGCCGAGCGTCGGCACGCGGTCGAACAGCAGCGCCGGGTTGACCTCGAAGAAGTGGAAGTGCGAGCCGATCTGGATCGGACGGTCGCCGGTGTTGACGACCTCGGTGGTCAGGGTGCGCCGGCCGGCGTTGATCTCGATCGGGCCGTCGCCGTAGAGGTACTTCTGACGGAACGCCATGTCTTGCTCCTGGGAGGGCTGGGGGAAGCGGCCGCCGGTCGGGGGCTCAGCCGCCGATCGGGTCGTGGACGGAGACGAGCTTGGTGCCGTCGACGAAGGAGGCCTCGACCTGGAGCAGGCCGAGCATCTCCCGGACGCCGGACATGGTCTGCGCCTCGCCGACGACGTGGCGGCCCAGTTCCATGCAGTCGGCGACGCTCTTGCCGTCCCGGGCCGCCTCCAGGATGGCCTCGGTGATGAGGGCGACGGATTCGCTGTAGTTGAGCCGCAGGCCGCGGTCCCGGCGCTTGCGGGCCAGCTCGGCGACCACGTAGACGAGCAGTTTGTCGATCTCGCGGGGCGCGAGGTTCATCGGCGTTACCTTCTTCGCGGTGGGGGTCGTTCAGGGGGTGGCCCGCTGCAGGCGGGGGATCCGGGGCACGGCGGCCATCAGCGCCCAGGTGGTGAGGATGAACGGCCAGGTGAAGGTGTGGCCGCCGAAGGGCTTGAAGAGCGAGGTGAGCGAGGCGGTCAGGCCGGTGGCGGCGGCCGCGCCGAGCAGGGCGTAGAGCGCGTTCCCGACGGTGGCGTCGAGGAACACCGCGCCGAGGGCGATCCCGACGAGGACGGCGTTGTAGCCGTAGATCCCGTTGGCGATCAGCCCGCTCGGCGCGCCGAGCGCCCAGGCGGTGAGGATGCCGGCCGCGCTGCCGAGGGCGGCGCCCAGCAGGACCCGGACGCCGGCGAACGCGAGACCCGCCAGCATGATCAGCCCGACGTACCACGTCTCGACGAAGAAGACCTGCGACACGCCGCTGAAGAACCCGTGCCACAGGTCGCTCCAGGCGACGGCGGTGTCCCCCGACGTCGGGGCGGCCACGGGATTGGGGTCACCGTGCCAGATGCGGTCGAAGGACGGCGCCCCGAGCACCATCACTCCGGAGATCAGACAGAACGGCGCGGTCAGCGCGGTCAGCCCGTAGGGCTCCAGCAGGGTGGTGAGCGAGGCGGTGAGGACCGTGGCGAGGACGCTGCCGCCGACCGCCAGCAGGTACGTCCCCGGGTGGGCGCCGAGCGAGGTCACCAGGGCGATGCCGGTCAGGCAGCCCGAGTACCCCAGCAGGCCCGCGGCGGTGTCGTCCCGGTCCATCCCGAGGACGCGGGCGGTCGCGGTGGAGACGGCGGTACCGAGGGTGGCGAACAGCCCGATCCGCCAGCCCGCCACCCAGAGCCCGGCCAGCAGCAGGGCCCCGGTGAGCATGCGGGACTGCAGGTCGACCTGCCCGACGCCGCGGACGACCGCGCCCAGGAAGGCCGTCGGTTCGCGGTCGAGCAGGCGGCTGCCGCGCTGGGCTTCGGGAGCGGGCACGGGGACTCCGAAGGAGAGTGTTCCGGCAGGAGCGGGAACGGGCGCGGCACATCGTCCGGGCCCGGTCCGACGGGTGCGTCCGTACCCGTCCGCCCGCCCGTGCCCCCGGGACCGGGCCCGCGACAACTCGCACGGCTCACCGGGTCGACCCGCGGGGGCGACGGCTGTGGCGGACCGCGCGGGGATGCCCCAGAATGCCCCGCCCGGCGGGACCTCGGCGGGCCGGGCGGCGTTCGGCCCGCCGCCGCGGTGAGTCACCGTCCGCCGCGGCCACCGGGTGTCATACTCCGCGCATGGGACCAGGTGAGGACGACCGAGGAGCCCGTTCCGCCGCGGCCGGGGACCACCCGGGCGAACCGCACGAGGCGGGCGGCCTGAGCACCCGGCTGAACTGGCTGCGCGCCGGGGTGCTCGGCGCCAACGACGGGGTGGTGTCGACGGCCGGACTGGTGGTGGGTGTGGCGGGCGCCCGGTCCACCGCGCAGGAACTCCTGACGGCCGGACTCGCCGGGCTGCTGGCCGGGTCCCTGTCGATGGCCGCCGGGGAGTACGTCTCCGTCAGCACCCAGCGGGACTCGGAGCGCGCCGCACTCGCCGCGGAGCGGCGCGAGCTCGCCACCGCGCCGGAGGCCGAGCTCGACGAGCTGACCGGGCTGTACATCGGCAAGGGGCTGTCGCCGCAGCTCGCCCGCCAGGTCGCGACGGAGCTGACGGCGCACGATCCGCTGGCCGCCCACGCCGAGGCCGAGCTGGGCATCAACCCCAAGGAACTCGTCAACCCGTGGAACGCGGCGGGGGCCAGCCTGGTGGCCTTCACCGTCGGCGCGCTGCTGCCGCTGCTGGCCATCGTCCTGCCGCCGGCCGATGCCCGGGTGCCGGTGACGGTCGGCTCCGTGCTGGCCGCGCTCGCCGTGTGCGGCTGGGGCTCCGCCCGCCTGGGCGGGGCGCCGGTGCGGCCCGCCGTGCTGCGCAACGTCGCCGGCGGGGCGCTGGCCATGGCGGTCACCTACCTCGCCGGGTCGCTGCTGCACGCGTCCGCGGGCTGAGCCGGCGGGGCGGCCCGGCCCGGCCCGGTGTGGTGACGGCCGCCACCCGGCGTGCGGCCGGATGTCACCACGCGCCATGGGACCGGCGTGCTCCGGCGGATCGCCCCGGGGCCGGCGCGCTGTGGTGGCGGCCACCACCATCCGGTGGGCAACTGTGGTACCGGATGACGTGTGCCCGGCCCCGGCGGGTTCCTAGCGTGACGGCCATGGAAAACATCGAGAGCAGCGGCGGCCCGGCCGCCGCACCGGCCGACCGGTTCCTGGCCGGGCGGAAGGTCCTGGTGACGGGGGCGGCGAGCGGCATCGGCCGGGCGTGCGCCACCGCCTTCGCCGGGGCGGGCGCGCACGTCCACGTCGTCGACCTGGCAGGGGACGCCGTCAAAGCCCTCGCCGAGGAGATCGGCGGCACCGCCCACGTGGTCGACCTGGCGGACGCGGCGGCGGTGGACGCCCTTCCGGAGGACGCGGACGTCGTGGTGAACAACGCCGGGCTCCAGCACGTCGCACCGATCCACGAGTTCCCGGCCGAGCGCTTCGTCCTGATCCAGCGGGTGATGGTCGAGGCGCCGTTCCGGATCGTCCGGCACACCCTGCCGCACATGTACGCGCAGGGGTGGGGACGCATCGTCAACATCTCCTCGGTGCACGGCCTGCGGGCGAGCGCCTTCAAGTCGGCGTACGTGACCGCCAAGCACGCCTTGGAGGGGTTCAGCAAGGTCGCCGCGCTGGAGGGCGCGCCGCACGGCGTGACCAGCAACTGCATCAACCCGGGGTACGTGCGCACGCCCCTGGTGGAGCAGCAGATCGCCGGGCAGGCCGCCGCGCACGGCATCGCGGCCGAGGAGGTGGTGGAGCGGATCATGCTCGACCGCACCGCGATCAAGCGGCTGATCGAGCCGGAGGAGGTCGCGCGGGCCGCACTCTTCCTCTGCGGCCCGCACACGGGCTTCGTCACCGGTGCCTCCCTGCCGCTGGACGGCGGCTGGACCGCGCACTGACCGGCGGACGGCCGTGACCGTCCCGGTGCCGCCCCGCGGCACCCCGGCGCCAGGTGGCCGGGACCCACACCGGGACGCCCGGGGTAGGTGTCGCCGACATGGGGAGGGCGCTGCGGCCTTCGTAGGGTGTCACGCACGGAGCACCGGTGCGGAGGAGTGAACACGGCATGTGGGGAAGCGAACGCGGTGGGCGGAGAAGCGGACGCGCTGGGCGGAAGGGCTTCGGCCGGCTGCTGGCGGGCGTGCTGGCACTGGTCGGCGCGGTCGTGCCGGCGGGGGCGGCCACGGCGGCCGTGCCCGCCCACCTGACGCTGGAGGCGGGCTACAGCAGTGTCGCCAACGGCTGGGAGCGCGTGGAGCGGTACCTCGACACCACCCCCGGCTTCACGCAGGAGCAGTACGCCCCGGACGGCCGCGGCGACCAGGACGGCCAGCGGCTCACCTTCTTCGGCGGCGTCAAGCAGCCCTTCTCCGGCCGCTTCCTGCTCTACTCGGCCCCGGGCTGGAACACCGGCGCGCGCCAGGTCCCGGTGCTGCTGGTGCACGGCGCCAACGACAACCCGGACCGGGCCTGGGCCAATCCCGGGGAGGCCGGCGGCTACGGCTGCGGCTCCGTCTCCTGTCCGGGCACCGGGCTGATGCAGTACCTGTCCGCCCGCGGCCACCGGGTCTTCGCGGTCGGCTTCGCGCACAAGCAGGGCGACAACCTGCTGCAGGCCCAGGCCGTCGGCGACGCCGTCGCGCTGATCCGCGCCAGGCTCGGCGTCCCGCAGGTGGACGTCGTGGGCTGGAGCAAGGGCGAGATGTCCGCCCGCGCCTACGTCTCCTCGGTCAAGCCCGCCTGGGGCCGCCCGTACGCGGGCGACGTGCGCAGGCTGATCACCATGGGCGGCCCGAACGGCGGCTACGACTACCCCTTCGCCCACGGCTGGGCCCACGACTTCTCCATCTGGCCGCAGTGCGGCGGCCGGATCAACGCCCCCGCGCCGCACCTGCGGATGACCTGCTACGGCACCTACACCGCGCACCCCGAGTTCTCGTTCGCCCCCACGGGCGGCTACGACGTCTACCCCGGGCAGCGGCAGATGCTGGCCCGCTGGGACTCGGTGTTCGGCATCGACCAGAGCCAGCAGGACTGGTACACCACCTATCACGGCGGGCAGGGCTTCTACACCGACGGCGGCGGCATCCAGGCCGCGATCGACGCCGGCTCGCTGATCACCCCGCTGCACCGGGCCGGAGTGCCCGCCTCGGTGACCACCTATCTGATGGCGGGCGGCGCGCCCAACGTCGTCGGCATCTTCAACGAGAACCGCGCCCCCAGCGACGGCGTCGTCCTCGTGGCCAGCGCACTGGACACCACCGGCATCGCCACCGTCGGCGGCACCGCGCTGATCACCCTCGCCAACCACATGCAACTCGGCTGGGACGGCGCGGCGAACGCGCAGGTCGCCGGCTGGCTGAACTGAGGACCCGCCCCATGACCACCGAACGACCGGCCACCGACCCACCCGCCGACGCAGGACCGGTCACCGAAGGACCGGCCACCAACCCGCCTGTCAGCGAACGACGGGTCGTCACCGACCGGCTGACCGTGAACCACGCCGAGATCGAGGGCCGCACGGGCGAGCCCGTGGTCCTCGTGCACGGGAACGTCTCCTCCGGCGTCTTCTGGCACCCGACGATGGCCGGACTGCCGGACCGCTACCGCCCGCTGGCACCCGACCTGCGCGGCTTCGGCGGCACCGAGCCGCTGCCGGTGGACGCCACCCGGGGCCTGCGCGACCACAGCGACGACCTGCTCGCCTACGTCCGGGCCCTGGCCCTCGGACCGGTGCACCTGGTCGGCTGGAGCATGGGCGGCGGGGTCGCGCTGCAACTGCTGCGCGACCGCCCGGACCTGGTGCGCTCGCTCACCCTGGTCAACCCGGTCTCCCCGTACGGCTTCGGCGGCACCCACGGGACGGACGGGCGGCTCAACTCGCCCGACGGCGCGGGCTCCGGGGCCGGCGGCGCGGCCCCCGAGTTCGTCCGGCTGCTCGGCGCGGGCGAGACGGGCGGCGACTCGCCGTTCGCGCCGCGGTCGGTGCTGGACACCGCCTACGTCAGCGAGCCGCTCGCCGACCCGGACCGCTACCTGGCGGCCATGCTGACCACCCGGACCGGGGAGGACCACTACCCCGGCGACACCCGCCCGAGCGGCACCTGGCCGGGCTCCGCGCCCGGCGGGCGCGGGGTGCTCAACTCCATGGCCCCGACCCACTTCAGGATCGACGACCTGGAACGGGTCGAGCCCAAGCCGCCGATCCTGTGGATCCGCGGTTCGGCCGACGTCATCATCTCCGACACCTCGCTCTTCGACCTCGCCCACCTGGGCGCCCTCGGCGCCGTCCCGGGCTGGCCCGGCGCGGAGACCTGCCCGGCGCAACCGATGGTGGCGCAGACCCGCGCCGTCCTCGACCGCTACGCCGCGGCCGGGGGGCGGGTGCGCGAGGTGGTGGTCGACGGCGCCGGACACAGTGTGCAACTGGAGCGGCCGAAGGAGTTCCTGACGGCGCTGGTGGAGGCCCTGGACGGGGCCTGACCGCGAGGCGGCCCCGGCGACGGTCGGCCCGGGTGACGGTCGGTGACCGGGGCCGGACCCGTCGCCGGGACCGCCGCCCGGCCTCCTCACGCCCCGGCGTCGAACCACGGGCGGCCGGCGGCCCAGTGCTCCACCCAGCCCGCGAAACCCGGTGCGGCCGTGGTGAATCCGTGCTCCGCGCCGAAGGGGATCGCGCCCTCGCCGTTGATGTACCAGACGTGCCCCCGGTGCGGGCCCGTGACGACGAGGTGCCAGTAGCTGCCGCAGCCGTCCGTCCCCAGCACGATCGATCCGTGGCCGAAGACCTGCTCAAGGACGGGACCGATCTCCTCGGCGGGCGCGGGGTCGTCCTCCCAGACCCACGGCGAGGTCAGCGGGAAGGGCCGGCCCAGGTCGCGCTCCGGCCGGTCGGCGCCCCAGTCGCCGGGCAGCTCCGCAAGCGCGAGGAGGCCGTGATCCGGCGGTCCGGAGCGCGAGCCGTCCGCGATCTCCGCGACGGACGTCCGGTACGGCTCGGGCAGCACGACGCCGTGCTCCGCCTCGAAGGCGCGCACGGCGGCCCAGCCCAGGGCGGGCGCACCGCCACCGTCGGTCCCACTACCGCCCCCGCTGCCGTCCCCGCTCCGGCCGAGGGCCGCGCGAATCACCGCCAGGTCACGGGGGTCGGCCTGCTCCGTCTCCATGAGACCCATGGATACCACCCGGTACCGACAACAGCACCGGTGCCGCCGCGCCGCCCACGGGGAATTCGGGTGCGGAGGATCGGCGGACTGCTGTCCAATCGGGAGGTGACGATCACCAGGAACACCCCGACGGTCCACGAACTGACCGCAGTGACGGCGGCATTGACCGCATGGCAGAGCGACGACCGGCTGACCCAGCTGCACCCGGGAGACGTCGGCTGGTTCCGGCGCTTCGGCGCGGAGCGCACGGCGGGCGCCCTCCGGACGTGGCACCGGGAGGGGGAGATCCTGGCCGTCGGCCTGCTGGACGGAGCGGACCTGCTGCGGCTGGAGATCGCGCCCGAGGCGCTGCAGGACGAGGAGTTGGCGCGGCGGCTGGCCGCGGACGCGGCGACGCCCCGGCAGGGTGTGCTCCCGGAGGGCGGGGCGACGGTGGCCACGCCGCCGGGCGCGGCCGTCCGGGAGCTGTTGGCGGGCCACGGCTGGGCGGCCGGCGAGGCCTGGACGGCGCTGCGCCGCGAACTCGCCGCTCCCGTACCGGATCCCGGGCTGCGCGTCGAGACGGTCGGGCCGGCGCAGGCGCCCGAACGGGCCCTCGTCCAGCGCTCGGCGTTCCCCGGCTCCACCTTCACCGAGGAGGCCTGGCACACGATGGCCGCCGCCGCCCCGTACACCGCCGCGCGCTGTCTGCTCGCCCGCGACGGCCGGGGGCGGCCGGTCGCCACCGTGACGGTGTGGTCCGCGGGAGCGGGCAGGCCCGGACTGATCGAGCCGATGGGCGTCCACGCCGACCACCGGGGCCTCGGCCACGGCCGGGCGGTCGTGCTCGCCGCGGCCCGCACGCTCCGGGCGCTCGGCTCGTCCAGCGCCGTCGTGGCCACGCCGAGCACCGGCACCGCCGCCGTCGCCACCTACCGGTCCGCCGGCTTCCGGCCGCTGCCCGAACTCCGTGACCTGCACCGCCGATGAGCCGCCGGAACGGGCGCACGGGACGGGCGGTCGGGATCTCCGCACTCCGGCCACCCGGGTTCCGTCTAGGACGGAATCCGTCCTAGACGATGCCTATCGTTCCTCTCGAACGCACGGCGGAACAGTGATTCGGAGGGATTCGTCATGATTCTGGTGATCGGCGCGACCGCGCACTTCGGGCGGCAGACGGTGGAGGCGCTGGCGGGCGCCGGGCGGCCGGTCCGGGCCCTGTCCCGGACGCCCGAACGGGCCGGCCTGCCCGCGGGCGTGGAGGTGGTGCGCGGCGACCTCACCCGGCCGGAGACGCTCGGGCCGGCGCTGGACGGCGTGACCGAGGTGTTCCTGGTGCTGCCCTTCGGCACGGACGCGCGGCCGCTGGTGGAGCGGGTGCGGCGGGCGGGCGTGCGGCAGATCGTGTTCCTCTCCTCGGGAGCCGTCGCCGACGGCGCGGACCCGCAGCCCGACGTGATCGCCGCCTACCACGCGGGGGTGGAGGAGGAGATCAGGGCGACGGGCGTCGCCTGGACGTTCCTGCGGCTGTTCTTCCCCGCGATCAACTCGCTGACGTGGGCGATGCAGTTGCAGGGCGGTGACACCGTCCGCGGCCCGCACGCCGCGGCGGCCGCCTCGGTGGTGCACGAGCGCGACGTCGCCGAGGTGGCCGCCGCCGTGCTCGGCGGCGCGGAGCACTTCGGCCGGGTCTACGAGCCGACGGGCCCGCACTCGCTCACCCAGACCGAGCAGGTCGAGGTGCTCGGCCGGGCCCTGGGGCGCGGACTGGGCTTCGAGGAGGTGCCCGACCCGATCGTGCGGGAGCAGCTCGGCCGGTTCATGGACGCCGGTTTCGCCGGTGCCCTGCTGGACCTGATGGCGGCCACCGCCGGCAGGCCGGCCCCGGTGAACGACACGGTCGAGAAGCTGACCGGCCGCCCGGCGCGCCCGTACGCGCAGTGGGTCGCGGACCACCTGGCGGACTTCCGCTGACCGGACGGCCCGCCACGGGTGCCGCGAGGGCCGTGGCGGGCCCGGGGAGCCCGGTCTCAGCCGGTGAGGGGGAGGTTGGGGATGTTGTTGAGCTGCTGGAGGCTCCAGCTCTGGTTCGCCGTGTTCCACGCCTCGTCGGTGGAGATGCAGTCCCACTGCTGCAGACGGGCCTGCTGACCGGGCGTGCCGGACGGCCCCTCCGCGTCCAGACACCTGCCGGTGGCCCGGTTCTTGAGGATCATGGTCGTGGGGAAGCACATGCAGGTGTGCCCCACCCAGGCGGTGGTCCACTCGGCCGGCGCGTAGCCGGCGTCGCAGTACGGGTACTGGAGGACGCCGGTGCCGTTCGCGTAGCTCCCCGAGCGCCAGTCGAGCATGAGGCACTGGCCCGAGTGGCGGGCCTTGATCCGGAAGTACCCGTTGCCGCTGTCGAGCAGCTCGTACTCCTGGGAGGCGCTGGTGTTGTTCGGCCACAGGAAGACGCCGGTGAGCGAGGCCGTCGAGGCCCACATGACGTCGGCCCGCAGCCCGGTCCGGGCGTTCACGAGCTCGTGGCGGGTGGGTTCCGCCGCGTGGGCGGAGGCGGGGGCGAAGGCCGTGAAGGCGGCGAACAGCACGGTCGCCGCGACCGCCGCGGGCGTGAACCGGGCGCGTCCGCGGACGGCCCGCGCCGCGGGCCCCCCGTGCACGGTCCTGCTCGTGGCCGTGATCCTGCCGGAACGGTCGGGCCGTCGGAAAAGGGGTGTCCGCATGGTGCCTTCCTCCGTGAGCTTCGGGTGACCGGTGGTCGTGGCGGTGCGCGTGGCCGGGCCGCCGGCGCGGGACGGCGCGCGGGCGACCACCCGTCACCGGTGCCGCCGCGGCCTCCGAACCGGCCGGCCCGGGCGCCCCCACCCTGGTCCCACGGCCTGTGCGCCGACCTTGCGGCCGCCTTGCGGGCCAGCCAGCATGGGCGGTGGGGATGTTCCGCACGCGCTGTTGATCACATGGGGGGACATGTGGACTTCCGGCTGTTGGGCGAGATCGAGGTGCGGGCGGCGGGCCGGCGCCTCGACGTGGGGACGCCGCGACAGCAGGTGGTGCTGGCCGCACTGGCGGTCGACGCCCGAAGACCGGTCACGATGGACGCGCTCATCGACCGGGTCTGGGGCCACGACCCGCCCGCCAACCCCCGGCCCGTGCTGTACGCCCATCTGAGCAGGATCCGGGGACTGCTGAAACAGGCCGCCGTCCCCGGGAGCGGGACGGCGGCGCGGATCGAACGCCGGCACGCCGGCTACGTGCTGGACGTCGATCCCGAACTGGTGGACCTCCACCGGTTCCGGCGACTGGTCGGGCAGGGGGACGACCGACGGTGCGACGACAGGCACTGCGACGACCCGCGGTGCGACGACGAGGTCCGGGCCGCGACGCTCGCCGAGGCGCTCGGGCTGTGGCGGGGAGAGCCCCTGGCCGGTCTCTCGGGCGACTGGGCCGCGCAGGTCCGGGAGAGCTGCCGGCAGCGCCGGCTGGACGCGCTGGTGCGGTGGGCACGGGCGGAGTGCCGGCTCGGCCGTCCCACCGGGGTGATCTCCGCGCTGCCCGATCTCACCGCCGAGTACCCGCTCGCCGAGCCCCTGGAGCACGTGCTGATCCAGGCGCTGCACGCGGCCGGACGGGAGGCGGAGGCCCTGGAGCGCTACGGCGCCGTCCGGCGGCGGCTGGCCGAGGAGCTGGGCGCCGGGCCCGGCAAGGAGCTGCGGACGCTCTACCAGAGCGTCCTGATCGGGGACCGTCCCCGTCCTCCCGCGGCGGTCCACCGGCCGGCCGATCCGCCGCCGGTGAGCGGCGGGTCCCCCGTCGGACCGCCCGCCGGTCCGCTGCCGGGGGACGGTCCGTCCACGGCCGGTGCGGACGGCGGACCGTCGGACCGCGGCGCCGCCCCCGGCCCCGGTTCCGGTTCCGTGCACGCGGGCGCCGCACCGGCGAGGCGACCGCGGGTGCGGACGCCCCACCGGCGGTCCCTGCTGGCCGTCCTCGCCGCGGTGGTCCTGCTCACGGCCTCCGGCGCCGCGTACGCCCTCCGGCGGGACGACTGCGACCGCGACGGGACCGCCGGCGCCGCCGAGCCGACGGTCGAACGCGCACGGGAACTCTTCGCCGCCGCCGAGGCCTTCGACGAGCAGGACAGGGCCGGTGACGCACGGGCGGCCGTCGTGGACGCGGTCCGGCTGTGGCAGGACCTCATCGGCCCGGACCCCGACCGCAACGCGCCGCCCCTCGCCCCCGCCGTCCTGCGGGCACTGGGCCGGGCCGGAGTGGACTTCAGCGTCTCCCGGTCCGAACTGCTCGGCTGGCTGGGCAATCCGGTCCACACGCCCTATCCGGCGATCGCCCAGGTCGTCCTGGGGCGGGGCTGGCGGTTCACGGCACCGGTCCTCCTGGACGCCGTCGTCTGGAACTACGAACACACGCCCGGCGTCCCCTCCCCGCGCAGCGCCGCCGACGTCCGCCCCGCCGTCCTGGAGGCGGCCCTCCTGGAGCACACCCGAACGCGCCACGGCACGGCGGTGGCGCGGTTCGACCAGCTCCTGCGGCCCTGACCGCCGCCGGGGGCAGGTGGGGGCCGGTGCGGGTCCGGGTGCGGGCGGTGTCGGACCGCTGTGCGAGACTCCCCGTCATGCGGGCCGATCCAGAACTTCTGCGGGACCTGATCGCCACCACGCCGGGGATCGTCACCCGGCCGGTCCGGGGCCGCCCCGAGGCCGCGATCCGAGCGGCGGAGGCCGTCACCGGCCCGCTCCCCCGCTCGTTCCGGTGGTGGTTGGCCGAGTACGGCGAGGGCTCGCTGCGCGGGTGCCCGATCGCCACCGTGGATCCCGGGCCCGGTTCGGGCGAGCCCGGACTCGCCCGGGACCGGCCCGGCGGGGACCGGCTCTGGTTCTTCGAGGACGACGACCACGAACGCTACGGATTCGCCCTCGACCGGGCCGCCGACGAGGAGTGGCCCGTCGTCGTGCACAGCCCCTTCACCGGGGAGGAGCAGCCGTTCGCGGACTCCTTCGCCGGCTTCCTCACGGTCTGGGCGGCACTCGCCACCGGGTCGGGGGAGGGACCGAACCCGGCCGTCGCCCGGCTGTGGCGCGCCACCCCCGGTGTCCGGCTGCCGGACGGCGGCACCCTGTACGGCCCGCACACCCTCCGCGCCCGCAACGACGCCCGGGAGGTCCCGGCGTCCGCGCCGCACTGGGTCCTGGTCGGCGAGGACGGCGGCGGAGCCGGCCTGTTCATGCGCCGGCACGGCCGGGACCGTTCCTCCCTGTACCGCGTCCCGGCCGGTCCCCTCCGGGGCGACCTCGCGGACGGCGGGGAACTGCTGAGCACCGACCTCTTCACCTGGCTCGACCGTCCCACCGGGCCCGGCCGTCCTCACGGGTCGGACCGCCCGGCCGGACCCGACCGTCCTTCCGGACCCGCGAACACCTGAGGGGGCCTTCCGTCACGAGTACCACCGGTCGGCGCCGGGGCCGGTCCGAAACCCGTTGGACGGCACGGGAACCCGCTTGCTGCAATGGGGGACGGCGGCTGTCGGAGGCGGAGGAGGACGGCGATGACCGGGATCACGCTGCACCTGTCGGTGCGCGGCCTCACCGACGCGGACCTGCCCTCCTGCGCCTGGGCCGGCTCACCCGGGCACGTGCGCGAGCTCGCCCACCAGATCCGCCGCGCCGAGGCGGGCGAGGTCGACTACCTGGCGGTCTGCACACCGGTCGGGCTCCCGGTGGCGGTCGGCGGCGTCGACTACACGGTCAGGCCCGGCGCCGGTACGCTCTGGCAGCTCGGTGTCCACCCGGCCCTGCGGTCCTGCGGGATCGGCACGCTGCTGATCCGCTCCGCCGAGCAGCGGATCGGCGCCCGCGGCCTGACCCGCGCCGAACTCGGCGTCGAGGAGGACAACCCGCGCGCCCGTGCCCTCTACGAGCGCCTGGGCTACCGGGCCTTCGGCCGCGAGCCCGACTCCTGGGACGTGGAGGCCGAGGACGGCTCGCTCCGGCGGTACGAAACGATGTGCACGCTGATGCGCAGGGACCTCGCCTGACCTCCTCGTGTTCGGGGCTCCGGGAGCCCGGCGCGGCTACTTCGCCCAGCGCCCCATGGTCGGCGCGATGCCGAGCAGGCACTCGAACCCGCTCCGGAAGCCGACGAGGGCGTGGGCGGTCAGGCGCAGATGACCCTCAAGACAGACCAGGTCGTCCTGCCTCGTGCCGACGAGGATCAGCGGAGCGAACCGCTCGCCCCCGAGGAGCGCCCGGGCCGCGTCGGCGAACGGTTCGTTGGACACCTCGAAAGCCCGCAGCCCTGCCCGGATCCGTGCGGCCGCGTCGGCCGGCCGGCGGCTGCCGCCCGACAGTTCGACCCAGTAGGAGTGGTCGAGGTAGCGCACACCGGCCGCCTCGCCGGCGGACAGGAGTGCCCTGGTCCACGTGACCTCGGCGGGGAAGTTCTCGAACAGGTCGCGGTTCTCGCCGTACCCGCGCGTCGCGGCGAGCAGAGCGCGACGCGCACGGTTCGCTCCCGCGTCGGAGAGGTCCGGATGCGTCAGCAGCCGCTCGGTCCGCCCGGCCGCCGCCAGGTGGGACCGGAGGTTGCGGCCGAACCTCGGGCTGGCCAGCTCGCCGCTCAGGAAGCAGGCGACCATCTCGTCCTCGCCGCTGATGCCCAGTACCCGCACGACCGTCAGCATAGGGCTGACGGTGGAGGTGGCCGCCGCGGCGGTGTGCGA